>NZ_SSOI01000021.1:0-79751 GCF_029873175.1 Pseudomonas sp. BN505 | reverse complement strand
GACTCAATTTCAGCATTACAGCCTTCTGCGTTGCTCGCACGCTGACCATCGTCGCCGCCGCTGCACCGATCACTCCGAAAATCGATGAAGCAAAGCCCAAGGTGTATTCCGGTGCATCGTTCTTTTGCAGGCTGTTATAGGCCGTCTTCAGCGATAAGATGTTGAACCACAGCATCCCCGCGTTCAAACCACCGCCACCGCCCGAGGTGAGCAACCCGAGAAAGTTGGGCTTCACTCGCGCAGTGGTGGTCAGTTCTATCGATATTGTCCGGCTACCCGAGATGCGCAGTTGTTTCATTTCCTCAACCTGCGCCATACCGCTCTTCAAATACTTCTGTGCCTCCTGGCTAAATGGATTTTCCGTGATGGCCTGTTCGGTGATTCGATAGCGCGCTGCCAACAACCCCAACGCCTTCTCGGCATTCGCCTCCCGTGCCGCCAACAGCACCTGCTGACGCAGGCCATGACTGGCATCCCACCGTGTCTGGCCATGCAGGCGCTTGAGCACTACGGTATTGACCGCCTGGGCGGTAAGGTCGGTGATGTCGGCCATGGCCGGGAAGCGACCCGCCAATCCTTCGATTACGTTGTCGCTGGCGCCGAACAAAGAGCCGGTCGAATCCGCCTTGTCCTTGAACGGGTTGAACGGCGCCAAGGCGGTGTACAGCGGGCTGTCGTGCTGGTCCAGCCATTGCTCCAGGCGTTTGAAGCGTCGGTCATGCTCTTCGGTGCCGGGTGTCGGCTGGCCCATCGGGTGAATCAGCAAAGCCAGCGAGATTTCCAGACCGCGGGCGGAGGTGCGTTCGTCGCGGTCGTAACACGCCAGCGCGGCTGCCAGGCTGTAGGGGTTGTCGATATGTTGCGATTCGGCAGTGGCCAGCCAGGCGTCATGATCATTGCTGGCTTGCAAGGCCAGGTTGCGCAGGGCTGCAATACGCCGTTCCAGTTCATCGCGCTCGGCGAGGAAATGCCGGTATTTGGCGCTATCGATGCGCCGCGCCAGGCGCGCGCCGTGGGGGGAGTAATCCTGATGGGTGAGGGCCTGGAAATGTGACTCGGCCGCAGACAGCGCAGGGCCACGCCGCTCCGTGCCAAGCCTGAAGGCGGCCAGTTCAGGTGAAGGCGCATCGGCCGGGTACATGCTTTCCAGCGTCTTGTTCAGCAGCATGCCCACCAGGTTGCGATGGTGGAAATCGCGGCTTTGCACGCTCAGTTGCTCGGCATCCAGGCGGTAGCACGCCGGCACGCGTTCCTGCTCGGGAGGTTGCGCGGGTTTTGTGTGTGCCAGTTGCTCGGCGGGCATCAGGTCGCGCATTTGATGTTGGTAGGCCGAGACCGACAGGCTCAGGTCCAGGGCCATGCCTTCGGCGTCGGCGAGTGCTACCACCACCGGTACCTTCGGTTGGGTCCAGGGGTAGTGACGCGCCACGGCGACCAGGTTGCCGATAGGCAAGGTTTCGGTGACCGGGTCGCTGCTCCAGGTCAGCGGCATGCGCCGTTCGGTTGGCTTGAAGTCTTCGACCCAGGTTTGCAGGGCACTGACCGGCAACACATGGGGCTGGGTGGACGGCGCCTGATTGCCGGCGATCAGTTCGGCCATGTCCAGCTGGCGCATGTGCCGTTTGCGCAGGGCTGATGAGCCGGTGATGCGGGCGGTCACGGCGTTGGTCCACAGGTGCGGGCTGTAGCCGATCCACACCTCCTTGGCGGTATCGGGGCAGGTATCGGCCCATACCCAGCCCATGCTCCGGCTGGAGAGGTAGCGATCACGCAGGTGGTAGTTCTCCAACCCTTTGTAACTCAGTTCTTTGTAAAGGCCCGCGCCAACGTACTCATGGATGACCAGCTTTTCACCCGTCGGGCCTTTCATGAACACGTAGACATAGCCCGGGCGCAAGGCGCGCAGGGTGTAGGCGGAGTGCTGCAGGGGGGCGAAGCCTTGTTCCAAATTGAAACCTGCACTGGCATAACGGCAGGCGGGCGTGTCGCCGGTGCGTGGCACGATGGCATAGCGCACCGGCAGGATGGGGATGCGTGCGCTGCAGGCAGGGCCGGAGGTGGCACTGCTAACGGAAGCATTGCTCATGCGAGTTCCTTGCTCAGAGAGCAGTCTTTTCAGACCAAACGCGTAGAACGGCCTGTTCCAGTGCAAATAACGACTGGAAGGGAGTTGGCTGAGGCTAATGCTGTAGGAAATATCTTCCTTGTTTTAGAAGATGAAAAAAACGTTCCGCTTGTTACGGCTCAGGCGACAGACAATGCCTCGATTTCTCCTTCTTGGTCGAGGCTGAAAGTGTAATATTTTATTTGAATGTTTTTTGTGTTTCGCGAGTGTGGTTTATAAGTGGAAAGTTTGACCTTTGCTGTAGGAGTTGTCTTGCATTTTAGGCGGTCTTTAAACTTTCAGTTCTTGCACTTGGCCATCACTACTTGGCAAGTTTGGGGTGCGCCCCCCGAGCGGCCGGCATAGCGTATGCAATTGTTCATGGATTTTTGCCGCGCAATGCTCAGGGTATTGCCCCAGGCCAGGCCGCCTTCGCCGGTCGTGGGTACGGCTTTGGCGAAGCAGTTGGAGCCTACCGCAGGCGTGGCGTACCGCGCCTTGCTGCCTTTGCTGGAGCAACCAGCGGTGAGCGCCAGGCTGAGGGCGAGCAGGGTGGTCAGGGCCCAGGATGCGTTTGGTCTGCTCACGTGTTCCCCTTCTGCGCTTGGCAGCAAATGCCTTGCAGGATATTTCATTGTAGCGAAGCGGTGAACTATCGCGTCGTGACGGGGCTCCTTTGCTAAGCGCACCCTGCGCTCACCTGATGGCGCAAGCCCATCAGCCCCCTGGGTCACTGAATGAAAAGGAGGCACTGTGACCGCCACTGACCAAACCCTCTACCGCTGTACCCCCAGCCCGCTGCACGCCCTATTGCTGGCAGGCAGTGTCCCGTTGTTCCTTGGCGCGCTGCTGAGCGATATCGCCTACTTCAACAGCTACCAGATCCAGTGGAGCAACTTCGCCGCCTGGCTGATCGCCGGCGGCCTGGTGTTCTGCGGGTTAGCCCTGTTGTTTGCGCTGGCCAACCTGATCCGCGCCGAACGCAAGGGCGGGCGCGCCACACTGTACTTCGTGCTGCTGCTGGTGACCTGGGTGCTCGGCTTGATCAATGCGTTCGAGCACGCCAAGGACGCCTGGGCGGTGATGCCCTCGGGGCTGGTGTTGTCGGTGATCGTGACCGTGCTCTCGGTGGTGGCTGCCTGGACCGGCTTGAGCAACCTGCGTTCGGGAGGTGCAGCATGAAGCCTTTGCATGCCTTGAGCTTATTGAGCATGGCGGTGTTGCTGAGTGCCTGTGGGGGTGACGGCGAGCCTACCCAGGCCCATGGGCCGGACCCGAAGCTGCCCGATCCGCAGCGCGGGCTGCTGCCGAGCATGAAGATTGCGCAGCCGGTTGCGTGGGGCGAGCAGAAACCGGCCGTGCCGGAGGGTTTCAGCGTCACGGCCATTGCCACTGACCTGAAGATTCCGCGGCAGAGCCTGGTGCTGCCCAATGGCGATATTCTGGTGGCCGAGGGCAGGGGTGGCAGCGCGGCCAAGCTCAAGCCCAAGGATGTGATCGCCAGCCAGATCAAGGCCAAGGGCAATACGCAGGTCAAGGGTGGTAACCGCCTGACCCTGTTGCGCGATGCCGACGGCGATGGCACCTACGAGGTGCAGACCGTGTTCGCGGAAAACCTCAATGCACCCTATGGCCTGGCGTTCGCCAACGGCAAGCTGTATGTGGCCAACCAGGATGCGCTGGTGCGCTTTGACTACAAGGAAGGCCAGACCCAGGCCGACGGCCCGCCCTCCAAGGTCACCGACCTGCCGGCCGAGATCAACCACCACTGGACCAAGGCGCTGACGATCAGCCCGGATGGTCGCTACCTGTACGTGGGAATCGGCTCGAACAGCAACATCACCGAGCGCGGCCTGGAGGTAGAGATTGATCGGGCCATGGTCTGGCAGGTCGATGCCGAAACCGGCGCGCACCGGCCTTATGCCACCGGCTTGCGCAACCCGACGGCATTGACCATTCAGCCACAGACCGGGCAGTTGTGGACGGTGGTCAACGAGCGGGATGAGCTGGGCCCCGACCTGGTGCCGGACTACCTCACTTCGGTGCGCGAAGGTGGCTTCTATGGTTGGCCTTACAGCTACTGGGGGCAGAATGTAGATGATCGGGTGCGGCCGCAAAACCCGGACAAGGTGGCTGCGGCGATCAAGCCGGACTACAGCCTGGGCTCGCATGTGGCTGCACTGGGTGTCGACTTCTCGATCCCGGCAATGGGCAAGGAGTTTGCCGACGGAGTGTTCGTGGGCGAGCACGGCAGCTGGAACCGGCCCGATCCGGTTGGCTACAAAGTGATATTCGTGCCGTTCAGCAATGGCAGTCCGGCAGGTGAGCCAATCGACTTTGCCACGGGCTTTCGCGATGAGGATGGCATGACGCGTGGGCGGCCGGTGGGGGTGACCGTGGACCCGCGCGGGGCGTTGATCATTGCCGATGACCTGGCCAATACGGTATGGCGGGTGACGCGTAACCGTTGAATATTGGTCTGGCCCAAATCCACTCCCCTGTGGGAGTGGGTTCATCCGCGAAAAAGCCGGCGAGGTGATGGCACCGGCAGGGTGGCGGGCAACGTCTATGCTTGTTGGCGCGTGAACCATTCGCGCCCTTTTCTGGTTGATCACATGGAAGCAGGTCTATGAATCCGATTCGCTCACTCGCTCGTGCTGTTGCCCTGGCCACGCTGGCATCCGCTGCCAGCTTCACGGTGCACGCTGCCGATATTCCGATTGCCAGCGAGGCACTGGAAAGCCATGTCACCACGCAGGTCACAGCCATCGACCTGGCCAACCGCCAGGTCACGGTAAAAGGCCCTGATAACAAGAAAGATGTGACGTTCCAGCTTACGGAAAACGCGAAGGCTCTGCCTAACCTCAAGGTTGGGGACCAGGTCGATATCTTCGTTACCCGCGCTGTGGCTTATGTGCTCAACACCGATGTGGGTGGGGCGCCGAAGGCCAGCGAGGAATCCGGCACCATTCGCGCCACTGCACAAAACCCCAACCCGGGCGGAGAGGCATTCCGCCAGGTCCGGGTCACCTCGCAGATCAAGAAGATCGACCTCAAGACGCATGAAGTGAGCCTGCTGCCACCCGAGGGCAAGTTGCAGGTGGTCAAGGTCGAAAACCCGGACTTGCAGGCACGCATGAAGAATCTCAAGGTCGGCCAGACGGTCGATGCGATCTTTACCGAAGTGCTGCGCGTCGAAACCTCCCGCTGAGCATTTCCTGAGACAGGCTACGGGTTGCCCGTACGTGAATCCGTCGTGATGCCTTGCATGACGGCGGATGTTGTAGGCGACCCGAGCACGCAAAAATCCTCATCGCGAGCGAATCGCAACCACTGCGAACATGCGCCTGACGAATAATCCACGTGCATACGTTCAATTTCCATCAATGGAGAGAATTTTCGATCATTGCCTGAACATTTTGAGTAATGAGGGCTGCCATGTTCAGTAAAACGCTGTGCCTTCTGGTGCTTCCCTTTGCTTTGGCGTTGCTTGCTGGGGCAGTGCTGCCGTTCCAGGCTGCGGGTAATGCCGCCGTTGGCCGTGCCCTGGGGCATTGGTTGTGGGGGGCATTCACTTCGTTGACGGTGAGTTCGCTGGTGGTAATCGCCGCACTGCTGATTCTCAGGGTGCCGGTACCAGACCTGGGCAAAGCCCTGCAGGGGCCTTGGTGGCTGTGGGTTGGGGGTGTGCTGGGGGCAATGTATGTGGCTGGTGCTGCAGCGCTAACGCCCAAGCTGGGCGCGGCGGGGTTCCTGGTGTTGGTGGTGGCGGGGCAGATCATAACAGCGGTGCTTGCCGACCACTTCGGGGTGATGGGGTTGGGAGGCAAGCCGCTGAGCCTTGCCAGGGTGGCAGGCGTAGTGCTGATTCTGTGCGGCGTACTGTTGGTGCAAGGCACCTGGTCGACGGCGCCAGCGACCAGTGCAATCACTGCGGTGAAGCAGCCAGAGGGCTGATCAGCGCCCCGGCTGACTGCAGGCCCACACGGTTTCGCGCAGCCAGCGGTGCCCGGGGTCGCTGTCCTTGCGGCTGTGCCAGGCCTGCTGGTAGTCGAACGAGGGGATGGCCAGGGGCGGCCTGAACTGGCGCAGTGTCTTGTGCTGGCGCAAGGAGCCCACTGCGCGGCTGGCTACTGTCAGGATCAGGTCGGTGCCAGCAAGTACCTCTACTGCCGCGCTCCAGTGTGGCAAGGCCAAGGCAATACGGCGGCGCAGGCCTTGGGCGGCCAGCGCACGCTCGATCTCGTCGAAGGCATCGGGGCGCATGGCCATCAACACATGCGGGCGTGCCAGCCAGTCTTCAAGGGTAAGGCCGCCGCTGGGGGGCAACACTTGGCGATCGGCAACGCTGATGAAATGGTCGGCAAACAGGGGCTGGGCGGTGATGTCCTGAGGCAGCTCGGGGAACAGGCCCAGTGCCAGGTCCAGTTCCCCATCGAGCAGTTGCGCCAGCATGGTTTCGCGGCTGGCCTGGCTGATGGCCAGGTCCACCCCGGGTGCTACCTGGCGCAGGTGGCGCAGCAGGGGCGGCAGAATGATGCGCGAGGAGTAGTCGGACAGCGACAGCCGGAAACGGCGCTGGGCTTTGGCTGGCTCGAACTGTGGGGTGGCCAGCAGGCCGTTGAGATTGCTCAAGGCGTCCTGTAGCGGTTTTACCAGCGACTGGGCACGGGCGGTGAGGGCCATGCCGCCGCCTTGGCGTACCAGCAAGGGGTCGTCGAAGTGCTTGCGCAGTTGCGCCAACGCGTGGCTAACGGCGGGTTGGCTGCGGTGCAGGCGCAGGGCGGCCCGGGTCACGTGCTTTTCACTGAGCAGGGCATGCAGGGCGAGTAGCAGGTTGAGATCGATCTTGCGCAGTTCATCCATGGGGTGAATAGCCTTGGTCAATTCCGGCGGTGTTTATTAGCTTAACAAGCCTTGCGCAGTCGTTGTGGGAGCAGCCTTGTGTCGCGATGGGCCGCAAAGCGGCCCCGACGATATCTGCTACGGAGGTTAAAAGCGGAGGGCCCTTCGCGCCCCATCGCGACGCAAGGCCGCTCCCCCAAGGCTCGCGTTGACCGTTGGGGTTATACTCCCGGTCCGTTTTACTGTTATCCGAGTACTCCGATGGGTCTTTCTGCAACTGCCACACCCGAACCGCGTCGCCTCGGCGCCCCTTTGATCGCCATGGCTTTACTGCTGGCTGGCGCCTGGTTCCTCAATCTGAATGCCGGCTTCAAGCAGGTATTGCTGCTGCTGATCGGTGCAGCGCTCGGCCTGACCTTGTATCACGCCGCCTTTGGCTTCACCTCGGCGTGGCGGGTGTTCATCAACGAGCGACGAGGCGCGGGCTTGCGTGCCCAGATGGTCATGCTGGCCCTGGCGGTGCTGCTGTTCTTCCCGGCATTGTCAGATGGCAGCCTGTTCGGCAACCCGGTCACTGGCCTGGTGGCCCCGGCGGGTGTCTCGGTCGTGTTCGGTGCGTTCATCTTCGGCATCGGCATGCAGCTGGGCGGCGGGTGCGCTTCGGGCACGCTGTTCACCGTTGGCGGTGGCAATGCGCGCATGCTGGTGACCCTGCTGTTCTTCATCATCGGTTCTGTAACCGCCACCCATCACGCTGACTGGTGGTTTGCCTTGCCGTCGTTCCCGGCAACCTCGATCGTGCAGGCCTGGGGTGTGGGGCCGGCGCTGCTGGTGAGCCTGGCAGTGTTCGGGCTGATCGCCTGGGCTACAGTGGTGCTGGAAAAGCGCCGACACGGCGCGCTGGAAGCGCCAGTTGCCAGCGAACACCAGGGTATGCGTCGCTTCCTGCGTGGCCCTTGGCCGTTGCTGTGGGGCGCAATTGCCCTGGCACTTCTCAACTACGCGACCCTGGCGCTGGCGGGGCGGCCGTGGGGCATTACTTCCGCCTTCGCCTTGTGGGGTGCCAAAACCCTCAACGGCCTGGGCGTGGATGTCGGCAGCTGGGTGTTCTGGCAGGCGCCGGCCAATGCCAAGGCTTTGGCCTCGCCGTTGTGGCAAGACATCACCACGGTGATGGACCTGGGCATCGTGCTGGGTGCGCTGCTGGCGGCCGGCCTTGCCGGGCGCTTTGCGCCAAGCCTGAAAATTCCGCTGCCGTCGCTGGTCGCCGCGGTCATCGGCGGCCTGCTGTTGGGCTACGGTTCGCGCCTGGCTTATGGCTGCAACATCGGCGCGTACTTCAGTGGCATTGCCTCGGGCAGCGTGCATGGCTGGCTTTGGTTGGTGGCGGCCTATACAGGCAACCTGATCGGCGTGCGCCTGCGCCCGTTGTTTTTCGCCGGTGAGCGGCGCCCTGCGGTGCTGACGGGCTGCTGAAGCACCGAGTGAATTGCTGCAAGAGGTGCAGAAATCATCTGCACCTCGCCTGATTGTTCAACTTTTCCCACCTGATTAGCCTGACTCGAACACCCATCCAGCAGGATTCGAACATGGCTACCCGTATCACTCTCAATTGCACCGGCAGTGCCGACGTCATGCAGCCTGAACACGTGCAAGCACAACCCCCGGGGCCCGGCCAAGTCTGGCTGGAGCAGACAGCCATGGGCGTGAATCCGCTGGACCTGTTGCAGCGCAAGGGCGGTGCCCCTCTGGCCTTGCCTTCCGGTCTGGGGCTGGAAGGCGCCGGGCGAGTCACTGCCGTCGGTGATGGGATATACAACGTGCAGGTGGGGGACCGGGTCGCTTATGCCATGGGGCCGGTCGGTGCCTATGCCAGCGGCCGGTTGTTCCCGGCCGAACGGCTGGTCAAGCTGCCGCCGCAGCTGGAGGACGAGGCCGCAGCAGCGGTGCTGTTCAAAGGCATCACGGCGCAGTACTTGCTGAAAACCACCTACGCTGTGGGCCCGGGTACCCAAGTGCTGTTGTACGGCGCCGCCGGTGCCCTGGGCCAGCTGATGGCGCCTTGGGCGCGGCATCTCGGGGCGACGGTGATCGGCGTGGTATCACGCCCGCAAAGTGTGACCAGGGCCCAGGCGGCCGGTTGCCACCATGTGCTGGTGTTCGACGCGGCAACGCTGGCCAGCGATGTGCGCAAGCTGACCCAGGGGCAGGGCGTGGATGTGGCCTATGACTGTGTCGGCAAGGTGTCGCTGGAAGCTTCGCTGGACAGCCTGCGGGTGCGGGGCCTGCTGGTGTCGTTCGGGGGCGCTTCCGGTGCGCCGGCGGCGATCGAGGTGGCCACGCTCAATGCCAAGGGCTCGCTGTACCTGACCCGGCCGTCACTGGCGGCACATACCCGCACGGTAGAGGAGTACCAGCAGCGCGCCGCCGATGTGCTGGCAGCCGTCGCCGAGGGTATCATCCAGCCTCGGGTCTGGCGTCGCTACCCGCTGGCCGAAGTGGCCAGGGCCCATCGGGACCTGGAACAAGGGCTGTCGGAGGGCGCGCTGGTCCTTACTGCCTGATGCCCGAACCCTGCCACCGAGCATAGCCATGGATGCCTTCGCCAGTCGCCGCGCCGATGAACTTGCCACCTTGCTGGCCCTCCACGAGCAGGGCTCGTTTGCCGCTGCCGGGCGGCAGCTGGAGCGCCACCCCACGGTGCTGTCGAAGCGCCTGAGTGCGCTGGAGGCGCGGTTGGGCATTCGCCTGGTGGAGCGCAGCACGCGGCAGCTGCGTTTTACCGATGAAGGCGAGCGGCTGGTGGCCAAGGTACGCGAGGCCAACCGGCTGATCGCCGAGGCGGAACAGGAAGCTGCCGAGGGTGCGGCAACAGTACGCGGGCGCTTGCGCCTGGCATTGCCGGCGGCCATGGGGCGGCGCTGGTTGAGCGGGATGCTGGCCGACTTCGTGCTGGCCTATCCGCAGGTGACGGTGGAGGCCGAGTATGCCGACCGTTTTGTCGACCTGATCGGCGAGGGTTTCGATGCCGCCATCCGCATTGGCGAGCTGGTGGACAACCGCCTGGTGGCCAGGAAACTGTGCGATCACAGGCGCATCCTGTGTGCGTCGCCCGAATACCTCGCTCGGCATGGCGTACCGGTACAGCCTGAACAATTGATTGATCATAATTGTTTGTGTTTCAGTGGCTTACGTTCATTTCCTGAATGGCGCCTGATGAGCGGTGAGCGGCAGGTGAATGTGAAAGTCGCCGGCAGCCTGCGCAGCAACGACAATGAGGCATTGCTGGAGGCGGCGCGGCGCGGCGTGGGCATTCTTGCCGGCGGGGACTGGCTGATGGGTGAGGACCTGGCCAGCGGCCGCCTGGTACGGGTGCTGCCGCAATGGCAGCTGGACGTGGCAGCGGGCATTTACCTGGTACGCCCGACCGCTCGGCTGAACACTGCGGCCCTGGGCGCTTTCAAGGCCTGGCTCGAAGACCGCTTCCGGGCCGGGGCACCGTGGCGGTCTTGATACTCTTATGCAAATTTAACGCATAACCTTCTGATAAATAATAGATTATCGTTTGGCTACCGCATGCTGAACACACTGCTCATAGTAAGTTTGCTTGATCGCTGCAGGCTTCAACCGCGAGCGGCTGTTGTAAGTCTGCTCGGTAATACCGAAGGCGGTCATGCGCATCCAGGGTTTGGGGAATTTGCGTACCTGCAGCTTCTTGCGCGTGGCATACAGGGTCACCCCGGAAAGCTTGGCCTGCTGGGCCTCGGCCGCTATCTGCGCACCCCAGCCGCAGGTGTGGCGATCATTCTGGCTCAGCGCCCGGGCCTGGGCGCCGAAAGCCAGCGTGGCCAGCAAGCAACCGGCCATCGTTGCTAGAAATACTCGCATGTTGCTGTCCTAAGCATCTGAAGAAAAACGGAGTTTGCCTTCGCTTTCCGATGCTGGGGGCCAGCAATTTGCCGTCAGATCACCGCCATGCGCAGCGGGCTGTCCGCTGGTGTGCGCAGGCTTGCCCAGGCCAGGCTGGCAACCCAGATCACCGACACACCATAGTTCAGGCGTTGATACAGGCCGAATAACTGGCCGTTTTGCGCTGCCTGGCCCATCAGCGCGACGGTAATGATCGCCAGTACCACACAGGCCAGGGAAAACAGCGCAAAGGCCCGCGAGCCGGCAATGCGATTGCCTAGCCACGCCCACAGGGCACTGGCCAGGGTCAGCGAGAGGAACATCAGCAGGCCGGACAGGTTATGCAGTTGCTGTGAGGTGGACGGCTGCGCCGGTGTGCAACCCTGGTCACAGGGGAACCAGCCGGTGCCCAGGCTACCGACACCATGAAGTAAGACAAGGGCTGCACTCAGCATTGCCAGTTTCGAACCACGCCAGCGCCGCGCCAGGCCCCAGGCAAACAGCGCGAACAGCGCGGCCAGTGGGAAGTTGTTTACCAGTGGCGACCAGCTGTGGGTTGGCGCGCCTACGGCGCCGAGCTGGCTCATGGCCTGTTGCAGGTGGTTATAGCCGGGGTAAGCCTGGGCGGTGAGCCAAACACCTGCCAGCAACCAGAGGGGTATCAGCAGGCCGCTGGCGAGCAATAGGCGGTCGAGGGGTTTCATGCGGCATTTTCCTTCCATGGATGAGTGAGCGCAAAAGGCGCACAGTACAGGCTTGCGCGGCCTCTGGGCCAGCACTTGCGCCGGCTGTTTCATAGGCGTGGCTTGCGAGGGAGAGCAAGAAATACCGCACCGGGTGTATGTGATCGTACAACTGCTTGCGCTATGATGAGCGCTGTCTTTCTAGGTGAAATACAGGGCAATGACAGAGCAACAGGTACAGGCAAGGACCCGGCGCAAGCCGCGTAGTCTGGCCCAGGAACTGGTCACAGTGCTGACCGAACGCATTCGCAGTGGCCAGCTCAAGCGTGGCGACAAGCTGCCGACCGAATCGCAGATCATGGTCGAGGAGGGCGTCAGCCGCACCGTGGTGCGTGAGGCAATCTCGCGGCTGCAGGCCGCCGGGCAGGTCGAGACCCGCCATGGCATCGGCACGTTCGTGCTGGACGCGCCGGCGTCGGGGGGCTTTCGCATCGACCCGGCGACTGTGGTCACCCTGCGTGAAGTGCTGGCGGTGCTGGAGTTGCGTATTGCCCTTGAAATCGAATCGGCAGGCTTGGCGGCGCAGCGGCGCAGCGATGAAGAGCTGGCGGGCATGCGTGCGGCGCTGGACGAACTCAACGAAGGGGCGGCCCATGCCAATGATGCGGTGTCAGCGGACTTCCAGTTCCACCTGCGCATTGCCCAGGCCAGCGGCAACCACTACTTCGCCGACATCATCAACCACTTGGGCACCAGCATCATCCCGCGTACCCGGGTGAATTCGGCGCGGCTGGCCCGTGATGACCAGGCGCATTACATGAGCCGGTTGCGGCATGAGCACGAGGCGATTTATGAAGCAATCGCCCGGCGTGACAGCGAAGGGGCAAAGATGGCCATGCGCATGCACCTGAGCAATAGCCGGGAGCGCTTGCGTCAAGTACATGAAGAGGCTGAGGCGCAAGGGGTCTGAGGCCTTTGTGACCTGTACCGGCCTCTTCGCGGGCATGCCCGCTCCCACAGAATCACCACAAGGCTGAAAATTGTGCAAACCCGGTGGGAGCGGGTTTACCCGCGAAGAGGCCGGCACAGCCAAAAGAAAAGCCCCGCCATGTGCGGGGCTTTCTTGTTTCAAGCGCTCGATCAGATCGCCTCATCACTCCATTGCCCGTTCACCAGCCGGCGCAGCCCCAGCGGGTTGCCATCGCGCAGCGCCTCAGGCAGCAGGGCCTGCGGGTAGTTCTGGTAGCACACCGGGCGCAGGAAGCGGTCGATGGCCAAGGTACCCACCGAGGTACCGCGGGCGTCCGAGGTCGCAGGGTAAGGCCCGCCGTGGACCATGGCATCACATACTTCGACACCGGTCGGGTAGCCATTGATCAGGATGCGCCCGACCTTCTCCTCCAGCAGCGGCACCAGCCAGGCGTAGGCCTCGAAATCTTCCGCTTCGCCGATCAGGGTAGCGGTCAGTTGGCCACGCAGGCCCAGCAGGGCGGCGCGCAGTTGTTGGTCGTCCCGCACTTCCACGGCGACGGTGGTAGGGCCGAACACTTCTTCCTGCAGCAGCGGGTCAGACTCGACCAGCAGGCGGGCATCGGCCTTGAACAGCTGGGCGCGGGCCTGGCTGCCTTCCTGCGCCTGGCCGGCCAGGTGCTCGATACCGGTATGGGCCTGCAGGTGCTCAAGGCCGCCAACGTAGCTGCGCAGGCCACCCGCGTTGAGCATGGTTTGCCCGGCCTGCTGATCCAGGTGCTGGCCAAGGTCGGCCAGTAGCTGGCTGTACTGTGGCGATTGCAGGCCGATCACCAACCCCGGGTTGGTGCAGAACTGCCCGGCGCCCATGCATACCGAGCCGGCCAGTTCGCGGGCAATGGCCTCGCCACGTTTGGCCAGGGCGGCTGGCAGGATGATGACCGGGTTGATGCTGGACATCTCGGCGAACACTGGAATCGGCTGCGGGCGTTCGGCGGCCATGCGGCACAGGGCGTCGCCGCCTTTGAGCGAGCCGGTGAAACCGACGGCCTGGATGGCCGGGTGCTTGACCAGCCATTCGCCCACACCACCACCGAACACCATGTTGAATACGCCCTTGGGCATGCCGGTGCGCTCGGCGGCGCGTACGATGGCGCATCCCACCAGGTCGGCGGTGGCCATGTGGCCGCTGTGCGCCTTGAACACTACCGGGCAGCCAGCGGCCAGTGCAGCAGCGGTGTCGCCACCGGCGGTAGAGAAGGCCAGCGGGAAGTTGCTGGCGCCGAACACGGCGACCGGGCCGACGCCAATGCGCATCTGGCGCAGGTCCACGCGCGGGAGCGGCTGGCGCTCGGGCAAGGCCAGATCGATACGCGCACCGAGGAAGTCACCACGGCGCAGCACCTGGGCGAACAGGCGCATCTGGCCGCTGGTACGGCCACGCTCGCCTTGAATGCGGGCAGCGGGCAAGGCGGTCTCGCGGCAGACGATGGCGACCAAGGCGTCGTCCAGCTCATCCAGTTCGGCGGCGATGGCGTCGAGGAATTCGGCGCGGCGAGCCGGGGCCAGTTGGCGGAATTCAGCGAAGGCGGCAGCGGCGGCCTTGGCGGCCTGGTCTACTTCGGCTTCGCTGGCTTGAGCGAAGCTGTAGGGCAGGGCTTCGCCAGTGCTGGCGTCCAGGCTCTGCAGGCGCTGTGGGCCAGCGGCGCTGCGCTGGCCGGCGATGAAGTTGTGGCCGAGGATTTCAGGCATTGGGGTGCTCCTGTTGGCTGAAAAAAATCTGGGGGGTAGTCGCATGGGCTGTGGGAGCGGGTTTACCCGCGAAGAATCCAACGCGGTGTATGGCACCGGCCTTGCCGGTGTTCGCGGGTAAACCCGCTCCTACAGAGGACGCGAAATACCGGGAAAAAGAGTGAATCCTTGGCATCAGGTAATCGGTGCCGGGTTGAACAGGGTGATGTCGTTGTGCAGCCGGTGCTGTTCGGCCCAGGTCTGCTTGCGGCCGCTGGCCACGTCCAGGTAGTAATGGAACAGTTCCCAACCCAGTTCTTCGATGCTCGAACGGCCTGTGGCGATGCGCCCGGCGTCGATGTCGATCAGGTCGGGCCAACGCTGGGCCAGTTCGCTGCGCGTGCACACCTTGACCACCGGCGCCATGGCCAGCCCGTAGGGCGTGCCTCGGCCCGTGGTGAACACATGCAGGTTCATGCCGGCGGCCAGCTGCAGGGTGCCGCAGACAAAGTCGCTGGCCGGGGTGGCGCAGAAGATCAGGCCCTTGCGCATTACCCGCTCGCCCGGGCCAAGCACGCCCTGGATGGCGCCGCTGCCGGACTTGACGATCGACCCCAGCGACTTCTCGACGATATTGGACAGGCCGCCTTTCTTGTTGCCCGGCGTCGTATTGGCGCTGCGGTCGGCGGCGCCTTGCTGCAGGTAGCGGTCGTACCAGTCCATTTCACGTATCAAGGCACCGGCCACCTCCTGGTTTTCGGCGCGCGAGGTCAGCATGTAGATGGCGTCGCGCACCTCGGTCACTTCCGAGAACAGCACGGTGGCGCCGGCGCGTACCAGCAAGTCGGCTGCGTACCCCAGCGCCGGGTTGGCGGTGATGCCCGAGAACGCATCGCTGCCACCGCATTGCATGCCAAGGATCAATTCGCTGGCCGGTACGGTTTCGCGGCGGCGCTGGTCGAGCTTCTTCAGGCGGGTTTCGGCCAGTTCCATGATCTGTTCGATCATTTCCACAAAGCCCAGGCTGGCGTCCTGCAGGCGGTACAGCCACGGTTCGCTCAGGTCTACCGACGGGTCGTTGTCGTGCATCACCTGGCCGGCTTGCAGCTTTTCACAGCCGAGGCTGATGACCAGCGCCTCGCCACCCAGGTTGGGGTTGCGCGCCAGGTTGCGCACGGTGCGGATCGGAATGTAGGCATCGCGGGCGTTGATGGCCACGCCACAGCCATAACTGTGGGTGATGGCCACCACGTCATCGACGTTGGGGTACTTGGGCAGCAGTTCGCTGCGAATGCGCTTGACCGCATGCTCCAGCACGCCGGTCACGCACTGTACGGTGGTGGTGATACCAAGGATGTTGCGGGTGCCGACGGTGCCGTCGGCGTTGCGGTAGCCTTCGAACGTGAAGCATTCGAGCGGCGGCAGCGGTTGAGGGACAGCGTCGCAGCGCGGCAGGCTGTCCAGCTCGGGCGCGGCCGGCATGGCCAGCTGGCTTTCCTGCACCCAGCTGCCTTGGCGCAGGTCTTCCAGCGCGTAGCCGATGATTTGCCCGTAGCGGCGCACGGGCTCGCCCTTGGCGATGGCCACGGTGGCCACCTTGTGGCTTTGAGGCACGCCTTCGACAAGGGTCAGGCCGTCGGCAAAGCGGGCGCCTTCGCCCAGGCCGCCGTCGTTGACCACCACCACGACGTTATCGTCGTGGTGCAGGCGGACGTAGCGGGGCGAGTCGGAATGTTCGATCAACTGCATGTTTGGGCCCTACTTGTCAGGTTCTCAGGCTTTTTTGTACATCCGCCCGCACCGGTTGCCCCGGTGCGGGCGTGTTCACTCAGTGACGCGAGCTGGCCAGTTCGCCGTTGGCGGCAGGCTCAGCCTGTGGCTTTGGGGCATCTTCGCGCAGCTCGATACGCTTGATCGGGCCGACGATCACCAGGTAGCTGAACACCGCTACCAGGGCGTTGGCACCCACGTACACCAGCGCCCACTTGAACGAGCCGGTGGCGCTGATGATGTAGCCGATCACGATAGGGGTGGTGATCGAGGCGATGTTGCCGAAGGTGTTGAACAGGCCACCGGACAGCCCGGCGATCTGCTTGGGCGAGGTGTCGGCCACCACCGCCCAGCCCAGCGCGCCAATGCCTTTGCCGAAGAACGCCAGGGTCATGAAGCCAACCACCATCCACTCGGCGTCGACGTAGTTGCAGAACACCATGGTGGTCGACAGCAGCAGGCCGCACACAATCGGCAGTTTGCGCGAGAAGGTCAGCGAATTGCCACGGCGCAGCAGCCAGTCGGAGATCACGCCACCCAGCACGCCACCAATGAAGCCGCAGACCGCCGGCAGCGAAGCGATGAAGCCGGCCTTGAGGATGGTCATGCCACGTTCCTGCACCAGGTACACAGGGAACCAGGTGAGGAAGAAGTAGGTGATGGCGTTGATGCAGTACTGGCCCAGGTACACGCCCAGCAGCATGCGGCTGGTCAGCAGTTGCTTGATGTAGCCCCATTTCGGGCCGGCGTTGCCGCGCTTCTGGTCCATGTCCACCAGGCCGCCGTTCTGCTCGATGTGTTCAAGCTCGCTTTGGCTGATGCGTGGGTGCTGGCGCGGGTTATGGATGGTTTTCAGCCAGACCATGGAGAACACGATGCCCAGTGCACCCATGACCACGAATACGTGCTCCCAACCGAAGCTGAATACGATCCAGCCCATGATCGGGGCGAACAGCGCCGTGGCGAAGTACTGCGCGGAGTTGAAGATGGCTGAGGCAGTGCCGCGCTCCTGAGTCGGGAACCAGGCGGCGACGATGCGCGCGTTGCCCGGGAACGACGGGGCTTCAGCAAAGCCGACCAGAAAGCGCAGGGTGAAGAGGGTGACCACGGCCCAGGCAACCGGCAGGCCACCGACAAAACCCTGCAACAGGGTGAACAGCGACCAGGTGAAGATGCTGAAGGCGTAGACGTTCTTGGAACCGAAGCGATCGAGCAGCCAGCCACCAGGAATCTGGCCAGCCACGTAAGCCCATCCAAAGGCGGAGAAGATATAACCGAGGGTAACGGCGTCAATGCCGAGGTCTTTCTGCAGGCTGGAACCTGCGATGGCAATGGTGGCGCGGTCGGCATAGTTGATCGTGGTCACCAGAAACAGCATGAACAGGATCAGGTAGCGCACATGCGTCTTTTTAGTCGCTTGCATGCTGGCAATACTCCCACTAGTTATTTTTGTGCGGGCTCACGAATTGTAACCGGAGCGGGGCTGGCCCGCTCCGGGCGCGGCACTTGGCAGGCCGCGGGCGATACTTATTGCGGGCCCATCTTGTCCATCAGCGCGGCGAGCATCTCGTACTCTTCTGCGGTGAGGTCGGTGAGCGGCGTACGCACCGGGCCAGCGTCGTAACCGGCAATCTTGGCACCGGCCTTGACGATGCTCACGGCATAGCCAGCCTTGCGGTTACGGATGTCCAGGTACGGCAGGAAGAAATCGTCGATCAGTTTGGCCACGGCGGCGTGGTCGTCACGGGCGATGGCGTTGTAGAAGTCCATGGCGGTCTTGGGCACGAAGTTGAACACGGCGGAGGAGTACACCGGCACGCCCAGGGCCTTGTAGGCGGCAGCATACACTTCGGCGGTCGGCAGGCCACCCAGGTAGCTGAAGCGGTCGCCCAGGCGGCGACGGATCGACACCATCAGCTCGATATCACCCAGGCCATCCTTGTAGCCGATCAGGTTCGGGCAGCGCTCGGCCAGTTTTTCCAGCAGGTCGGCATTCAGGCGGCAGACGTTGCGGTTGTACACCACCACGCCGATCTTCACCGATTTGCACACTGCTTCGACGTGGGCGGCGACGCCGTCCTGGCTGGCTTCGGTCAGGTAGTGCGGCAGCAGCAGCAGGCCCTTTGCACCCAGGCGTTCGGCTTCCTGTGCGTATTCGATGGCCTGGCGGGTGGAGCCGCCCACGCCAGCGAGGATAGGTACCGAGGTAGCGCAGGTGTCGACGGCAGTCTTGATCACCTGGCTGTATTCGCTGGCGGCCAGGGAGAAGAACTCACCGGTGCCGCCGGCTGCGAACAGTGCGCTGGCGCCATACGGGGCCAACCATTCCAGGCGCTTGATGTAGCCAGCCTGGTGGAAATCGCCCTGGGCGTTGAAGTCGGTGACCGGGAAAGACAGCAAGCCGTGAGAGAGGATGGATTTGAGTTCTTGTGGATTCATTGTTGTAGGCATCCTGTGGCGCTTGGGTGAAGGGTGTTGTTTTGCGTTGGAGGTAAGTTATCGTACAACATGTGTGATGACTAGTCCCCTTTGCTAGATTTTTTTGCAGTGAGGCAGGGAGCACAGGCGACCAATAACGGAAGGAAAAGACACCGATGGCGGATTATCCGCAATCAGTCATCGTATCTCTTGGTGGGGAAGGAAAAAAACGATCGCGGAGACAGGCACTAAGCCGCCGCCCGATTCCACGGGAAGTGTTCTGGGACCAGCAGAGGGTGACCGGGGAAACGGGGGCGGCCTTGCGCCGCCCCGCGATCAAAGCAGAGGAAACTGAGGGTCAGGCAGCGTGCTGGCGCTTGATTTGCGCCTTGCGTACCTGGGCACGGCAAGCATCGCCGAAGGCCTGGAACATCTTGATCGAATCTGGGTTCTTCGCAGCTTGCCACTCGGGGTGCCACTGTACAGCGAACAGGAAGGGCGAAATGCTCGGGGCGTGAATGGCCTCGACCAGGCCGTCTTCGGCCAGGGCGATGGCTTCGATGCCGGCGCCAAGGGTGCGCAGGCCTTGGCCATGCAGCGAGTTGACGCGAATTTCGTCGCTACCCAGGGTGTCACGCAGCCAGCTGCCTGGCTTGATCTTCACACCATGTACCTGGGCGTACTGCACTTCAACCGGGTCTTCCGGGTTTTCCCGGTGGTCGTTGAAGCCAGGCTCGGCGTATACCTTCTGGTAGATGTCGCCACCCAGGGCCACGTTGATTTCCTGCATGCCACGGCAGATGCCGAAAATCGGCAGACCACGCTTGATCGCCGCTTTCACCAGCGGGATGTCGAACAGGTCGCGGTTCTGGTCCTGGCCTTTGCCTGGGGTTTCGTTCTCCTGGCCGTACAGGGCCGGGTCGATGTTGCTGCCGGCGCCGGTCAGGTACACGCCGTCGGCCATGTCCAGATAGGTGTCGAGGTCTTCAGTGCCGCAGCAGGTGGGCACCAGAACCGGGACGCAATCAGAGAACTCGACCAGCGGGGTGATGTATTTGTGGGTCATGACCTGATAGTCATGGCCTTTGCGCTCTTGGCTGCCCATGGTCATCAGGACGACGGGTTTGCGCAGGGAAGGTTGCTTGTTGCCAATGTTGCTGTTGGACATATGTCACCTTGGGACAGGTTCAGCCTGTCGTTGTTGTGCAGGTGCACGGCGCGGGGCCCTGAGTGCAGCCTGAAGCTCCGAGCACTGCCGGCTCGTCAGAGGCGACGATTCCGGTCGGGGCATGTAGATAGCTTGCCAGAGCCGTTCGATATGTCAAACGACGGAAGAGGGCTTTAACGCGGGGAATGCACCGGTTTTTGGGGGCTGAAACCGATGCGGGCCTGTGGCGGCGTGGGTTTGGCGGGGGTGTTGGTCAATAATATTTAACGACGCAGTTGGCTCTTTGCAGCGGTGCAATGAAGGGGGCTGGAGTTTGTGCTACTGGCCCTATCGCCGGCAAGCCAGCTCCCACAGGATATCTGCAGCTTTCAAAGGCGGATGCAGTACCTGTGGGAGCTGGCTTGCCGGCGATAGGGGCAGCACAGGCATCAAACATTTTGCTCAGTGCAGTATCTGCGCCAGGAACGCCTTGGCGCGCTCGGTACGCGGCTGGTTGAAGAACACCTGCGGCGGGCTGTCTTCGATGATCTGCCCACCCTCAAGGAACAGCACCCGCTCGGCCACTTGCCGGGCAAAGCCCATTTCATGGGTGACGCAAAGCATGGTCATGCCCGTGCCGGCCAGCTGCACCAGCACATCCAGCACCTCGGCGACCATTTCCGGGTCCAGCGCCGAGGTAGGCTCGTCAAACAGCATGATGCGCGGCTTCATGCACAGGGCCCGGGCAATCGCCACGCGCTGCTGCTGGCCGCCTGACAGCTGGCTGGGGTACTTGTGTGCCTGGCTTTCGATACCCACCTTGCTCAGGTACATGCGCGCCCGTTCCTCGGCGTCCTTGCGCGACAGCCCGCGTACGCTGGTGGGTGCCAGCAGGCAGTTGTCGAGCACGCTCATGTGCGGGAACAGGTTGAAATGCTGGAACACCATGCCGATGTCGCTGCGCACCTGCGCCGCTTCACGGGTAGTGGCCGCCAGGTCGATGCCGTCCACCTGGATGTTGCCCTGCTGGGCTACCTCCAGGCGGTTGATGCAGCGGATCAAGGTCGACTTGCCCGAGCCGGACGGCCCACACAGCACGATGCGTTCGCCTTCGCGCACCTGCAGGTCGATGTTGTGTAGCACCTGGAAAGCGCCGTAGTGCTTGTTCAGGCCTTCGATGCGGATCAGCACCGGGCGTGGGTCGGGCTCGGGGGCAAGGCTTGCAATGCTCAGTGGTGCGGTCATGTTGTTGTTCTCCCGCGTGGGTTCAGTCGAAACGAGTCGCGCTGTAGGGCGCGGGGTCGGTGAAAGGGCGCTCTCCGGTGATCAGCTCGGCCACCAGCCGGCCGCTGACCGGGCCCAGGGTGAGGCCGTGGTGCGCGTGGCCAAAGTTGAACCACAGCCCCGGGTGGCGGGCTGCCGGGCCGATCACCGGGCGCATGTCGGGCAGGCATGGGCGGCGGCCCAGCCAAGGCGTGTCGTCCAGGCGTTCACCCAAGGCCGGGAACAGCTTGCGCGCCAAGGCCTCACAGCGGCCCAGCTGGATCTGGTTGCCCGGCGCGCTGCTGGCGTCGAACTCGATGCCGGTGGTCAAGCGCACACCGCGCGCCATTGGCGCCAGCACGTAGCCGCCCTGGGTGTCGCAGATTGAATGCTCAAGCATCGCACCGTCACGGGTGCTGTAGTGCATGTGGTAGCCGCGCTTGATCGCCAGCGGAATCTGGTAGCCCAGGCCGCTGAACAGGTCGGCCGACTGCGGGCCGAGGCAGGCCACCACCTCGTCGGCGGTAATCGGGCCACGGCGGCTCTCTACCCGCCATTTGCCGTTGGCCTGGCGCAGGCTGCGCGCATCACCATGCAGGAACTGCCCACCGCGCTGCTGGAACAGCGCCGCATAGCCGCGGGTGAGGGCGCCGGGGTTGTTCACGGTCTTGGGGTCGAGCCAGTGGATGCCGCCGACCACGGTGGCGTCCAGCTGATGCTCGCGGGCCTGCAACTGCCCGCATTCGAGGATTTCAAATTGCAGGCCATAGCGGCTCAGGCCTTTGGCGTCGGCCTTGGCCTGCTCGAACAGGGCCGGGTCGCGGAACACTTCGATCCAGCCTTTGGCCTGCACCAGCCCTTCAAGGCCGGCGGCTTTGATCAGCGCGTCGTGTTCTTCGACGCAGCGCTGCACCAGCGGCAGCATGTCGGCGGCGGCCCCGGCCAGGCGCCCGGGGGCCGACTGGCGCCAGTAGCGCCACAGCCACGGCGCGGCCTTGGGCAGGTGTGCCAGGCTGTAGCGCACGTCGGGCTGGCGGTTCAGGCCGTAGCGCAACAATGCGCCGAACTGCCGGGGAAAGGCGTAGGGGATGACGCTGGAGCGCTCGATCAGCCCGGCGTTGCCGTGGCTGGTGCCGCTGCCGGGTTCATCGCGGTCGATCAGGACGACCTGGCGCCCGCGGGCCTGCAGGTGCAGGGCGGTGCTGACGCCGACGATGCCGGCGCCGAGGACAAGGGTCTGGCAATGCATGGAACGTATCCTTCGGTCAGTTCAGGTGGCGGCCCAGGCGGCCTTCCAGATGTTTCAGCAGGCGCCGCACCAGTTCGACGATCACCAGGTAGAGCACGGCGGCCCACAGGTAGATCTGGAAGTCGAAACTGCGCGAGAACGCCAGTTTGGTTACGCCCATCAGGTCGTAGATTGTCACCAGCGAGGCAATTGCGCTGGCCTTGATCATCAGGATCAGTTCGTTGCCCAGCGGGCCGATGGCCACCAGCAACGACTGCGGCAGAATCACCTTGAAAAAGGTGGTCGAGCGCTTCAGGTTCAGTGCCCGCGCCGCCTCATGCTGCCCCGGCGCGACGGCCATCAGGCTGCCGCGGAAGATCTCCGCCTGGTAGGCAGCGGTGTTCAGGGTGAAGGCCAGCAAGGTGCAGAACCACGCTTCGCGGAAAAACCACCACAGGCCGACGTCCTGCCAGAAGCCCTTGAGCGAACCCAGACCGTAGTACAGCAGGAACAGCTGGGCCAGCAGCGGCGAGCCGCGGAAGAAGTACACGTAGCCGGCGGCCATGCGCTGCAGCAGCAGGCTGCGCGACATGCGCGCCAGGGCTAGCAACAGGCCGAGTACGGCGCCCAGGGTGAAGGAAATGGCCACCAGTTTGGCGGTTACCAGCAGGCCGTCGAGGAAGCGCGGGCCGTAGCGTTCCAGCAGGTCTGGGTCCACCACCAGTGCCAGCAGTTGTTCAAAGCTCATGCCCGTGCTCCTAGCAGGTGGCGGTTACTGCGCCGTTCGATGAAGGCGAACACGCGCCCGGAAAGCGCTGCGAACAGCAGGTAACCCAGGCAGGCGACGCCATAGAAGAACATCGGCTCCTTGGTCACGCTGACGGCCAGGTTGGTCTGGCGCATCAGGTCGACCAGCGAAATGGTCGACACCAGCGAAGTGTCCTTGAGCAGCGACAGCCAGTTGTTCGACAGGCCGGGCAGGGCGATGCGGGTCAGTTGTGGCAGCAGCACCTTGAAGAAGGCGGTGCGCTTGCTCAGGCCCAATGCCGAGCAGGCCTCCAGCTGGCCCTTGGGCAGGGTCTTGAAGGCGGCCAGCCATATCTCGCTTGAGAACGCGGCGAACACCAGGCTGAAGGCGATCATCGCGGCGAGGAAGGTGTTGATCAGGAATTCACCCTGATAGCCCATGGCCGCGAGGATTTTCTGCGCGGCGATCTGGCAGCCGTAATAGATGATCAGCAGTGTCAGCAGTTCGGGCAGGCCGCGGAACACCGTAGAGAATGTGGTGGCCCAGGCCCGTGGCAGGCGCTTGCGCGAGCGCGCTGCCAGCGCTACCAGCAGGCCCAGCGGCAGACCGATGGGCAGGCAGGCCAGTGCCAGTGAAACAGTCACCAGGGCGCCGGCCAGCAGCGCCTGGCCCCAGCCTCCGCTGGCGAAGGACAGCAAGGACAATTGATCGAGCATGACGAACACCTTGTGTTGACCTTACCGGCCTCATCGCCGGCAAGCCAGCTCCCACAAGAGACTGCACATCTGTCAGGCCTTGTGCGGTTATGTGGGAGCTGGCTTGCCGGCGATAGGGCCGGATCAGGCGAGCCGGGCTCTAAGGTCAGTTGTAGATATCGAAAGCGAAGTACTTGCTGGCGATCTTCTGGTACGTGCCGTTGGCCACGATCTGTTGCAGCGCGGTGTTCAGGCGCTGGCGCAGGGCTTCGTCGTCCTTGCGCACGGCAATGGCGGCATCGGCCTTGGTGTCGGCCACGTCGCCGAGGATCTTGCAGCAATCCCCGCCGTTCTTGGTCATCCACTCGTGCAGCGGGAATTTATCGGCAATTACCCCGTCCAGGCGCCCGGCGGCCAGGTCGGCGTTGGCTTCATCCATGGTCGGGTACAGCTTCACATCGGCCCCGGCCTTGCCATACACGTCTTCGGCGTAAATAGCCTGGGTTGACGACGACTGGGCACCGACGGTGTAGCCGACGAAGTCGGTCTGGGCGCTGTCGATCTTGCTGTCCTTGGCGACTGCGACGGTCAGCGGGGTGCGGTAGTAGTGGTCGGTGAAGGCGATTTTCTTGCGGCGCTCTTCGGTATTGATCATCGACGCGACGACGGCGTCGTACTTGCGCGCCATCAGGGCGGGGATGATGCCTTCCCAGTCCTGGGCCACCAGCGTGCACTCGACTTTCATCTGTTCGCACAGGGCATGGGTGATGTCGATATCGAAGCCGTGCAGCTTGTTATCGGCGTCTACATAGTTGAAGGGCGGGTAGGCACCCTCGGTGGCGAAGCGCAGGGTTTCGGCACTGGCGGCACCCGTCAGCAGCAGGGCACACGCACCCACCAAGGCCATGGTCTTGTTCATCTCGCACCTCATTGCACTCTTGCTATTGTTGTTTGCCCGTCGGCCACGAGGTGTAGCCGACGAATTCGTTATGTAGAGCGGCAGTCGCTTCCAAGCGTTTTTCAACATCAGGCCCGAGTTTCTTGCAGACCTCGTTGACCATCAGGTGTACCCACGACAGCATCGTCGAGGTGGATTCCCAGAACAGATTGAACTCGGTGGGGATGCGGAACACTTCGTCGGCGTTGGCATCGGCCCAGTCACAGAAGGTGTCGGTCACCAGGGTGACCGCAATGCCCGCCTCGCGTGCCTTCTGGCACAGCAGCAGGGCGTGGCGGGAATAACGGCGCGCCTCGAACACCACCAGGGCGCTGTCTTCGGCACGGCCCAGCAGCACCTCGCCGAAGTGCCCGGCGCTGATGTCCACCAGTTGCACGCCATCGCGCAGGTACTGCAGCAGGTGGCTCATGCACATGGCGATGCCGCGCTCGGTCTGGAAACCGGCGATGAACACCCGCGGCTTGCTCGCCAGGCGTTGCGCTACGCTGTGCCAGGTGGGGCTTTGGCGGTACTCGTGCACACGCATCAAGGCGGCGATTTCCAGCTCCAGGCTGCCCGCGTTGTCACTGGCGTCCTGGTTCTGGCGGTAATCTTGCAGGCGGTCGCCCACCAGCCATGGGCCGTCGCCCAGGTCGTTCTGCAGGTCTTGCTTAAGCGCCTTGAGGTGGGCATAACCGAGTGAGCGGCAGAAGCGCCCGACGCTCGATTCGCTGACGCCCAGCTTGGCGGCAATGCTGGCCGAGGTCTGGAACGGCAGTTCGTGCAGGTTGGCGAGCATGTAGGTGGCGATCTTGCGGCCCGAGGCAGCGGCCCCTTCGAGGCTGTTTTCCAGGCGTTGCTTGATCGGTTGGCTCATGCTGCGGCTCCAGGGGTAAGGCTTGGGAAGAAAATGAATGTTTTCTGTCATCAAGTCAACATTTGACAGATTGCTGTCACATGCCGGAAAGTTTTTGTCGTTGCAACGCTGTAGCCATTCCAATACCAACAAGGAGCTTCAGATGTCCGCACCTTCCACCAGCACCGTCGTGCGTATGCCTTTTACCGAGCTGCAGGGTCTGTTGCAGGCCATTTTTCAGCGCCATGACTGCAGCGAGAGCGTGGCCCGGGTGCTGGCTTACAACTGCGCCAGCGCCCAGCGCGATGGTGCTCACAGCCACGGCGTATTCCGTATGCCTGGCTACGTCTCGACGTTGGCCAGCGGTTGGGTCGATGGCCAGGCCACACCGAAGGTCAGCGACGTAGCGGCCGGTTATGTACGTGTCGATGCAGCGGGCGGCTTTGCCCAGCCGGCGTTGGCAGCGGCCCGTGAGCTGTTGGTAGCCAAAGCGCGCAACGCGGGTATTGCCGTGCTGGCGATCCACAACTCGCACCACTTCGCCGCGCTGTGGCCGGATGTAGAACCGTTCGCCGACGAGGGCCTGGTGGCACTGAGCGTGGTCAACAGCATGACCTGCGTGGTGCCGCATGGCGCACGCAAGCCCCTGTTCGGTACCAACCCCATCGCTTTTGCGGCGCCGTGTGCCGAACACGATCCGATCGTCTTCGACATGGCCACCAGCGCCATGGCCCACGGTGACGTGCAGATTGCCGCGCGTGCCGGCCAGCGACTGCCGGAAGGCATGGGCGTGGACGCCAATGGCGAACCGACCACCGACCCCTTGGCCATTCTCGAAGGCGGCGCCTTGCTGCCGTTTGGCGGGCACAAGGGTTCGGCGTTGTCGATGATGGTCGAGTTGCTGGCGGCGGCGCTGACCGGGGGTAATTTCTCCTGGGAATTCGACTGGTCGGGCCACCCGGGGGCGAAGACACCCTGGACCGGGCAGCTGCTTATCGTCATCGACCCCGGCAAGGCAGAAGGCGAGCAATTTGCCCAGCGCAGCCGCGAACTGGTGGAGCAGATGCAGGCGGTGGGCCTGACGCGTATGCCGGGTGAGCGGCGCTATCGTGAGCGCGAGGTGGCCGAGGAGGAGGGGGTGGCGCTAACCGAGCAGGAGCTGCAGGGGCTGAAAGCGCTGCTTGGCTGACCCGGCCTCTTCGCGGGTAAACCCGCTCCCACAGGTACTGCACAGGTTCCAAGGGCAGTGGTACCCGTGTGGGAGCGGGTTTACCCGCGAAGAATCCAGCACAAATCCCAAGCCATGCAATGTTGCATAGACAACCTTGCACAATAGTGGATGTTCCTGAGCGCACACTCCGGGTATGCTCAGGTCTGCCTTTTCGAACTGTCCTGATCCAAGGAGCTGCACGCTGTGTTCAAACATGTCGATGCCTATGCCGGCGACCCGATCCTCTCGCTGATGGAAACCTTCAAGGCCGACCCGCGCGCCGACAAGGTCAACCTGAGTATCGGCCTGTATTACGATGAGGCTGGCGTAGTACCGCAACTGGCGGCTGTGGATGCGGTGGAAAAACGCATTGCCGGCCAGGACCACGAAGCGTCCCTTTACCTGCCGATGGAAGGCCTGGCCAGCTACCGCCAGGCCATCCAGGCGCTGCTGTTCGGTGCCGATCACCCGGCCGTGACCGGCGGTCGCGTGGCCACTGTGCAGACTGTGGGTGGCTCCGGCGCCCTGAAAGTCGGTGCCGACTTCCTCAAGCGCTACTTCCCGCAGGCCGAAGTCTGGGTCAGCAACCCGACCTGGGACAACCACCGCGCCATCTTCGAAGGCGCCGGCTTCAAGGTGCACACCTACCCGTATTTTGACCAGGCCACCCGTGGCGTGGACTTCGACGGCATGCTGGCTACCCTGCAGACCCTGCCGGCCAACAGCGTGGTACTGCTGCACCCGTGCTGCCATAACCCCACCGGTGCCGACCTTACGCAAAACCAGTGGCAACAAGTGGTCGAAGTGGTCAAGGCACGCCAGCTGATCCCGTTCCTCGACATCGCCTACCAAGGCTTCGCCGAAGGCCTGGTGGAAGACGCCTACGCCATCCGCGAAATGGCCCGTGCCGGTGTGCCGTGCCTGGTCAGCAACTCGTTCTCGAAGATCTTCTCGCTGTACGGCGAACGGGTAGGGGGCCTGTCGGTGGTCTGCGACGATGACGCCACTGCCCAGAGCGTGCTTGGCCAGCTCAAGGCAACCGTGCGCCGCAACTACTCCAGCCCGCCCAATTTTGGCGCCCAGCTGGTTGCAGGCGTGCTCAGCGATGCAGCCCTCAATGCCCAGTGGGCCGAGGAAGTCGAAGTGATGCGCAAGCGTATCCTCGACATGCGTCAGGCGCTGGTCGATGCCCTGGCCGTGCTGCTGCCAGGCCAGGACTTCCAGTTCTTCCTGCGCCAGCGTGGCATGTTCAGCTACACCGGCTTCAGCGTCGAGCAAGTGCGCCGCCTGCGTGACGAGTTTGGCGTGTACCTGATCGACAGTGGCCGCGTGTGCATGTCCGGCTTGCGCCCGGCCAATCTGCAACAGGTTGCCGAAGCGTTCGCTGCTGTTCAGAAGTAACCCTGCAGGGGCCCTGCGTGGCCCTCCTGCAGAACCGCAGCCCTTACGGGCTGCGGTTCTGCAGGGAACTCTGCCCGCAAGCCTGCCGCATTCGATGTGGGAGCCGAGCTTGCCGGCGATGGGCTACGCAGCGGCCCCAAAGTCTCAAGTCAATCACAATCCGTCAAAAGGGTGTCGCCTGCGTTGGACCTGCTTCGCATCCGATCGCCGGCAAGCGCGGCTCCCACAGTCGTCCTCTACAGTATCGCTGATACACGCGTTCCAAGGAACATGCAGCCGGAATTGAACAGATCTCACAAGGTCCAAACTCCCTGTCATTTTTGCCAGTTTTGTCATAAGGTCCGGTCGCGTATATTTGCTCTTCCGTAAATTACTCCAAGTGCGAGGGCGAGTAATGAGGCTGTTTTATTGCGCGGGGCAAGCTCACACCTTCCAGGCGAAAGAGGGGGTTCAGCAAGTCATTCGCCATGATCGAGAGGTGCTCGCAGAGCGCGATTTGGTTACCCGAATTGTGTGGGGAGATAAGCAGGCCTCAGTCCTAGGATCTGTAGAGTTAGAAAGGTCTCGCAGTATTCACTACTGTGCCTATGGTGGGAATAGTGTCGCAGCCAATTCGCCAGGTCTGATCGGCTATGCCGGATACTACCTGGACGCATTTTCTGGCCACTATATACTTGGCAATGGTTACCGCAGTTACGGTCCTGGCTTAATGCGCGTCTTATCTCCCGATCATTTGAGTCCCTTTGGCCGAGGCGGTCTGAATGCTTACGGTTATTGCGCAGGGGATCCGGTAAATTATATTGATCCGGATGGGCATGCCCCAGTCACCCTCTTGAGTGTTTTCAGCAGGGTCAATAGCGCTTTTGGTCGAGTGACTGGATCTTCGTTGGTGCCAATGGTGACTGCAAAAAAATATGAAGGAAAAGTTGTATTTCGCTTAGGCAGTCTCACAGCGTTCGAATCCAATAAACGGTCTGGAAGCAATCTGCCAACCCTTTATATTAGCGCGCATGGAATGCCCGGGGCTATTAGTGTTCACCCAGATGCCAATGTGCATATTCCGGTGTCTGTTCAGAGTCTTCACGATATGCTTGTCCAAGGTGGCGTAGAGATGCGAGGAAGGCAAACACACTTTCTCGCTTGCTATTCCGCGATGAAATCTCCAACAACGGGAAAATCAGTGGCGTCTGAAATGGCAGCGCTAACAAATGCCCAGTCTTCAGGGTACACTTCAACGGTTGGAACTTGGGAAGGTGCAACAAGCGACGGGTACATGTTTACGAAGGTACATGGCCTTTTGGGTGGGACATCGAAAAAAATACGCGTAGGTACCATCAGGAATCCATACAAGTTAAAGAACAACGCAAACCATTTTGCCGAGTGGAGTAGGCAAGGGATTGTCGATAGGCCTCGCGATGCATACTGACACATGTTTACCTAAGCCTCACCACAGGCGGCCACTGTAGAGTATCTGAATGCTCCCCATCTGGCGGCTCTTTATCTGTCTGTCCAAAGGTGACCCCCTGTCCGGTTTGCACCCGAGAAACCCTCGACGGGCTGCCGAAACACTCGCTGCCGGCCAGAAAAACCCTCCATGGACACTGCTCGGCTGCGCGCTTATTCGCGATACAAGGCCCCTCCCACAGCCACCTTTGCAACCCACTGGCGCGGCCTACTTGTAAAGACAAGTGCAACCGCCTCTCGGAAAAGGGCTTCGCAAGTGCAACCTTTCGGTGCACAATCGCGCCCCTCTTTTCCGGTTGAGTTGGGCGATAGCACTATTTCGCCATTCTCAGCCTGTTACAGTCTTGCGAGTGGAGCTTCACCCGGAATGAATGAGCAGGCCCCAAGCGTTGAACAACGCTTTGTAGAATCGACCCCCGCCACTCTCGGCAGCTGGGCGCGTCACGACACCACCTGGATGCTGGGCCTGTTCGGCACGGCCATTGGCGCCGGGACCCTGTTCCTGCCGATCAACGCCGGGCTTGGCGGTTTCTGGCCGCTGCTGATCCTGGCTGTACTGGCCTTCCCAATGACCTACTTCGCCCACCGCGGGTTGACCCGCTTCGTGCTCTCCGGGCGCAATGGTGGCGACATCACCGAAGTGGTCAAAGAGCACTTCGGCAGTAACGCCGGTGCCGCGATCACCGTGCTCTACTTCTTCGCGATCTTCCCCATCCTGCTTATCTATAGCGTGGCACTGACCAACACCGTGTCCAGCTTCATGGAGCACCAGTTGCACATGCAGCCGCCGCCGCGTGTGATCCTGTCGTTCGTACTGATCCTCGGCCTGCTGGCCATCGTGCGCTGTGGCGAGCAGGCCACTGTCAAGGTCATGAGCCTGCTGGTGTACCCGTTCATCGTCGCCCTGGCCCTGCTGGGCCTGTACCTGGTGCCGCATTGGACCGGTGGCATCCTCGACAGCGCCACTCAGGTGCCGCCGGCCTCGGCCTTCCTGCACACCCTGTGGCTGGCCATTCCGGTAATGGTGTTCTCGTTCAACCACTCGCCGATCATTTCGGCCTTCGCCGTCGACCAGAAACGCCGCTACGGCGAGCATGCCGACGAGCGTAGCGGCCAGATCCTGCGCCGTGCCCACCTGCTGATGGTGGTGATGGTGCTGTTCTTCGTGTTCAGCTGCGTGCTCACCCTGAGCAGCGCCCAACTGGCCGAAGCCAAGGCACAGAACCTGTCGATCCTGTCGTACCTGGCCAACCACTTCAGCAACCCGACCATCGAGTTCGCTGCGCCGCTGATCGCCTTCGTGGCCATCGCCAAGTCGTTCCTGGGCCATTACATCGGTGCCAGTGAAGGCCTCAAGGGCATTATCGCCAAGACCGGTGCACGCCCGGGTGCCAAAACCCTGGACCGCGTGGTAGCCGCGTTGATGCTGGTGGTGTGCTGGATCGTTGCCACCCTCAACCCGAGCATCCTCGGCATGATCGAATCGCTCGGCGGCCCGATCCTTGCGGTGCTGTTGTTCCTGATGCCGATGTACGCTATCCACCGTGTACCGTCGATGCGCAAGTACAGCGGTGCAGCCTCCAACGTGTTCGTTGTAGTGGTCGGCCTTGTTGCGTTGACCTCGGTGGTGTACGGCCTGCTGAGCTGATTCGCTGCCTGAAATAAAGAATGCCCGGGTCGCTTGTCGCAACCTGGGCATTTTTTTGTCCACAAAAATTGTCCGGCAATAGAACAATTTCACCTGCCCCCATAGGCACCCGGCCGCCTTCATGCTTAACTCAGTGTCCTTTTCAAACCCAGCATAAGGATTTCGTCATGGCTCAAGTGACTCTCAAAGGCGGCCCGGTTCAGGTCAACGGCGAACTGCCGAAAATCGGCGCCCAGGCTCCGGCATTCTCCCTGGTCGGTGAAGGCCTGGCTGACAAGTCGCTGAAGGACTACGCCGGCAAGCGCAAGGTGCTGAACATCTTCCCGAGCGTTGACACCCCAACCTGCGCCACCTCCGTGCGCAAGTTCAACGCCCAGGCCAACGATGTGGCCAACACCGTGGTGCTGTGCATCTCCGCCGACCTGCCGTTTGCCCAAGCACGCTTCTGCGGTGCAGAAGGCCTGGAAAACGTGAAGAACCTGTCGACCCTGCGTGGCCGCGAGTTCCTCGAAAACTACGGCGTTGCCATCGCCGACGGCCCGCTGGCCGGCCTGGCTGCCCGTGCCGTGGTGGTGCTGGATGAAAACGACAAAGTGCTGCACAGCGAACTGGTTGGCGAAATTGCTGACGAGCCGAACTACGATGCAGCGCTGGCAGTACTGAAGTAAAGGTTGCGGGGCAGGGCGGCTGAGTCCTGTGGTGGCCTCTTCGCGGGTGAACCCGCTCCCACAGGTAAAGCACAGCTTTTGAAATCTGTGCGGTACCTGTGGGAGCGGGTTCACCCGCGAAAGGGCCAGCCCAGGCAACCGAAACCTTTCAGCCCGCCACTACTCCAAGCAACACCCTGAAACGGCCCGGAACGCTTTCCGGGCCGTTTTCATTTAAAGTTCAGCGTCTTGGCAACGTCAGCCAAAGGTAAACCTCTGGTAAAGGCCCTTTGCTAAAACGATGCCATTGCTTATCGTTCACCCTCCCCAAGCCGCCATTCCGAACAAGGTTCGTTCAACCCATGCAAGTGTCCAATTCCCGTTCCCCCCGTCGCTGGCTCGTCGGCCTGCTGATCCTGCTGCTGGTGGCTGCCCTGGCCTGGTGGCTGTGGCCTGCAGCAACGCCTGCGCATAAAGAAGCCGGCGGCGGCGGGCGCGGTGGCAAGGGTATGGGCATGATGGGCGGCCGCCCGGGCTTCGGCGCCTCCAGCGAAGCGGTGCCGGTGCGCGTCGAACCGGTACGCGTGGGCGACTTCCCCCTGTATTACAAAGCCCTGGGTACAGTCACCGCCACCAACACGGTCAATGTGCGCAGCCGTGTGGCTGGCGAACTGGTGAAGATCCACTTCAAGGAAGGCCAGCAGGTCAAGGCCGGCGACCTGCTCGCCGAAATCGACCCGCGCTCGTACCGCATCGCCCTGCAGCAGGCCGAAGGTACGCTGGCGCAAAACCAGGCGCAGCTGAAGAACGCCCAGGTGGATGTAGCCCGCTATAAAGGCCTGTACGCCGAAGACAGTATCGCCAAGCAAACCCTCGACACCGCCGAAGCGCAGGTGGCGCAGTTCCAGGGGCTGGTCAAGACCAACCAGGCACAGGTCAACGACGCCCGGCTGAACCTCGACTTCACCCAGATCCGTGCGCCGATCAACGGCCGCGTGGGCCTGCGTCAGCTGGACCTGGGCAACCTCGTTGCGGCCAACGACACCACGGCACTGGTGGTGATTACCCAGACCGAGCCGATCAACGTCGCCTTCACCCTGCCGGAAACCGAGCTGAGCACCGTGCTGGAACGCTACCGCAGCGGCGCCAGCCTGCCGGTCGAGGCCTGGGACCGCAGTGACAGCAAGCTGCAGTCCACAGGCGTGCTGGGTAGCATCGACAACCAGATCGACATTACGACTGGTACGCTCAAGTTCAAGGGCCGCTTCGAGAACAAGGACCTCGCCCTGTTCCCCAACCAGTTCGTCAACGTGCGCCTGCTGGCCGATACCCTCAAGCAGGTGATCATGGCCCCGGCAGCGGCCATCCAGTTTGGTAACGACGGTACCTTTGCCTATGTGGTAAACGCTGAAAATACGGTGAACGTGCGCAAGCTCAAGGTCGGCGCCAGCGATGGCGAGAACAGCGTCATCCTCGAAGGCCTGAAGGCGGGTGACCGCCTGGTGCTGGAAGGCACCGACCGCCTGCGCGAAGGCACCAAGGTGGAAGTGGTCGAAGACAGCTCGCAAGTACCGACCACCCCAGGCCAGCACCTGCAAGGCCAGGAAGCCAAAGGTTCGGCGCACACAGGTGAAGCGCAGCCTGGCAACGCAGCAGGCAAGGCGGGCGCATGAACCTCTCGCGTCTGTTCATCCTGCGGCCGGTCGCCACCACGCTGAGCATGCTGGCCATCGTCCTGGCCGGCCTGATCGCCTACAAGCTGCTGCCGGTTTCCGCTTTACCGCAGGTGGATTACCCGACCATCCGCGTCATGACGCTGTACCCCGGTGCCAGCCCGCAGGTGATGACCAGCGCGGTCACCGCTCCGCTCGAGCGCCAGTTCGGCCAGATGCCGGGCCTGAGCCAGATGGCCTCGACCAGCTCCGGCGGAGCGTCGGTGCTGACCCTGCGTTTCAGCCTCGACATGAACATGGACGTTGCCGAGCAACAGGTGCAGGCCGCGATCAACGCCGCCAGTAACTTGCTGCCCAGCGACCTGCCGGCACCGCCGGTGTACAACAAGGTCAACCCGGCCGACACCCCGGTGCTGACCCTGGCCATTTCCAGCAAGACCATGCCGCTGCCCAAGCTCAACGACCTGGTCGATACGCGTGTGGCGCAAAAGCTCGCGCAGATCAGCGGCGTGGGCATGGTCAGCATTGCCGGCGGCCAGCGCCAGGCGGTACGCATCAAGGTCAACGTCGACGCCCTGGCGGCCAATGGCCTGAACCTGGATGACGTGCGTACGCTGATCGGTGCCTCGAACGTGAACCAGCCCAAGGGCAATTTCGATGGCCCCACCCGGGTGTCGATGCTCGATGCCAATGACCAGCTGCGTTCCCCCGAGGAATACGCCAACCTGATCCTGGCCTACACCAACGGTGCGCCGTTGCGTCTGAAAGACGTGGCCGAAATCGTCGATGGTGCAGAAAACGAGCGCCTGGCCGCCTGGGCCAACGAAAACCACGCGGTGCTGCTGAACATCCAGCGCCAGCCAGGCGCCAACGTCATCGAAGTGGTCGACCGCATCAAGGAACTGTTGCCGTCGATCACCGACAACCTGCCGGCGGGCCTCGATGTGTCGGTGCTGACCGACCGCACCCAGACCATTCGCGCCGCAGTCAAGGACGTACAGCATGAACTGCTGATCGCCATCGTCCTGGTGGTAATGGTCACCTTCGTATTCCTGCGCCGTTTCAGCGCCACCCTCATTCCGTCGATTGCCGTGCCACTGTCGCTGATCGGCACGTTCGGCGTGATGTACCTGGCGGGGTTCTCGGTGAACAACCTGACGCTGATGGCCCTGACCATTGCCACCGGGTTTGTGGTCGACGACGCCATCGTCATGCTGGAGAACATCTCCCGGCACATCGAAGAGGGCGAGACGCCCATGCAGGCGGCGCTCAAGGGTGCCCGGCAGATCGGCTTCACCCTCATTTCGCTAACCTTCTCGCTGATTGCAGTACTGATCCCGCTGCTGTTCATGGCTGACGTGGTCGGCCGCCTGTTCCGCGAGTTCGCCATCACCCTGGCGGTGGCCATCCTGATTTCCCTGGTGGTGTCGCTGACCCTGACGCCGATGATGTGCGCGCGCCTGCTCAAGCGCGAGCCCAAGGAAGAAGAACAAGGCCGCTTCTACCGCGCCAGCGGCGCCTGGATCGACTGGCTGATCAAACACTACGGCAACGCCCTGCAGTGGGTGCTCAAGCACCAGCCGCTGACCCTGCTGGTAGCCGTGGCCAGCCTGGTGCTGACCGTGTTCCTGTACATGGTGGTACCCAAGGGCTTCTTCCCGGTGCAGGACACCGGGGTGATCCAGGGCATTTCCGAAGCACCGCAGTCCACTTCGTTCGCCGCCATGAGCGAGCGCCAGCAGGCCCTGAGCAAGGTGATCCTGCAGGACCCTGCCGTGCAGAGCCTGTCATCCTACATTGGCGTCGATGGCGACAACGCCACGCTCAACAGCGGCCGCCTGCTGATCAACCTCAAGCCACACGGCGAACGCGATGTCACCGCCACTGAAGTGATCAGCCGCTTGCAGCCGCAACTTGACCGGCTGGTGGGCATCCGCCTGTTCATGCAACCGGTGCAGGACCTGAGCATCGAAGACCGGGTCAGCCGTACCCAGTACCAGTTCAGCCTGTCATCGCCGGACGCCGACCTGCTGTCGCAGTGGAGCGGCAAGCTGGTGCAGGCGCTGCAGCAGCGCCCGGAACTGGCCGACGTGGCCAGTGACCTGCAGGACAAGGGCCTGCAGGTGTACCTGGTGATCGACCGTGACATGGCCAGTCGCCTGGGCATCAACGTGGCGCAGATCACCAACGCCCTGTACGACGCCTTCGGCCAGCGGCAGATCTCGACCATCTACACCCAGGCCAGCCAGTACCGCGTGGTGTTGCAGTCGAAAGACGCGGCAGTCATCGGCCCACAGGCGCTGGAGTCGATCCACGTCAAGGCCGCCGATGGCGGCCAGGTAAGGCTGTCGGCACTGGCGCGCATCGAGCAGCGCCAGGCCCAACTGGCCATTTCCCACATCGGCCAGTTCCCGGCGGTGACCCTGTCGTTCAACCTGGGCCACGGTGCATCGCTGGGCGAGGCGGTGCAGGTGATCGAGCAGGTGCAGAAAGACATCGGCATGCCGCTGGGGGTACAAACCCGCTTCCAGGGCGCGGCGGAGGCTTTCCAGGCGTCACTGTCGAGCACCTTGCTGCTGATTCTGGCGGCGGTGGTGACCATGTACATCGTGCTGGGCGTGCTGTACGAAAGCTACATCCACCCGGTGACCATCCTCTCGACCCTGCCGTCGGCGGCGGTGGGGGCCTTGCTGGCCTTGCTCATCAGCGGCAACGACCTGGGCATGATCGCCATCATCGGCATCATCCTGCTGATCGGCATCGTCAAGAAGAACGCGATCATGATGATCGACTTTGCCCTTGAGGCCGAGCGCCATCAGGGCATGAGCCCGCGCGATGCGATTTACCAGGCGGCGCTGCTGCGCTTCCGACCGATCCTGATGACCACCCTGGCCGCGCTGTTTGGTGCCGTGCCGCTGATGCTCGCCACCGGTTCCGGGGCCGAGCTGCGCCAGCCGCTGGGCCTGGTGATGGTCGGCGGGTTGCTGGTCAGCCAGGTGCTGACGCTGTTCACCACGCCGGTCATCTACCTGTACTTCGACCGCTTGGCCCGCCGCTGGCGCCCGGCCACCGACGTGAAGCAGGCCGAGGCATGAACCTGTCTGGTCCGTTCATCCGTCGCCCTGTAGCGACCATGCTGCTGAGCCTGGCGATCATGCTGCTGGGCGGGGTCAGCTTCGGTCTCTTGCCTGTGTCACCGCTGCCGCAGATGGACTTCCCCGTAATCGTGGTGTCGGCCAACTTGTCCGGCGCCAGCCCGGAGGTCATGGCCTCCACCGTGGCCACGCCACTGGAGCGCAAGCTGGGCAGCATCGCCGGCGTGACCACATTGACCAGCAGCTCCAACCAGGGCTCCACGCGGGTCATCATCGGCTTCGAGATGGGCCGCGACATCGACGGCGCGGCGCGCGAGGTGCAGGCAGCGATCAACGCCACCCGTAACCTGCTGCCCAGCGGCATGCGCAGCATGCCCACCTACAAGAAGATCAACCCGTCGCAAGCACCGATCATGGTGCTGTCGCTGACGTCGGACGTGCTGCAGAAAGGCCAGCTGTACGACCTGGCCGACACTATCCTGTCGCAGAGCCTGGCCCAGGTATCGGGGGTAGGGGAGGTGCAGATCGGCGGCAGTTCGCTGCCGGCGGTGCGCATTGCCGTCGAGCCGCAATTGCTCAACCAGTACGGCGTGTCGCTGGACGATGTGCGTACTGCCGTGTCCAACGCCAACCAGCGCCGGCCCATGGGCTTTGTCGAGGATGCCGAGCGTAACTGGCAGGTGAGGGCCAACGACCAGCTGGAAAGCGCCAAGGATTACGAGCCGGTGGTGATCCGGCAGCAGAACGGCACCATCCTGCGCCTGTCCGACGTGGCCACCATTACCGATGGCGTGGAAAACCGCTACAACAGCGGTTTCTTCAATGACCAGAGCGCGGTGCTGCTGGTGGTCAACCGCCAGACCGGTGCCAACATCATCGAAACGGTCGACCAGATCAAGGCGCAGTTGCCAGCCCTGCAGTCGTTGCTGCCAGCCAATGTGCAACTGAACGTGGCCATGGACCGCTCGCCGGTGATCAAGGCCACCCTGAAGGAGGCCGAACACACCCTGCTGATCGCTGTGGTGCTGGTGATCCTGGTGGTGTACCTGTTCCTCGGCAGCCTGCGCGCCTCACTCATCCCCAGCCTGGCAGTGCCAGTGTCGCTGGTGGGGACTTTCGCGGTCATGTACCTGTGCGGCTTCTCGCTCAACAACCTGTCGCTGATGGCCTTGATCCTTGCCACTGGCCTGGTGGTGGACGACGCCATCGTGGTGCTGGAGAACATCTCGCGGCACATCGAGGACGGCCAGCCGCCGATGAAGGCGGCCTTCCTGGGGGCCAAGGAAGTGGGCTTCACCTTGCTGTCGATGAACGTATCGCTGGTGGCGGTGTTTGTCTCCATCCTGTTCATGGGCGGCATCGTGCGCAACCTGTTCCAGGAGTTCTCGATCACACTGGCCGCGGCGATCATCGTGTCGCTGGTGGTATCGCTGACCCTCACGCCGATGCTGTGCGCGCGCTGGCTCAACCCACACCAGGCCGAGCCAACCCGCGTGCAGCGCTGGAGCGACAAGGTGCACCAGCGCATGGTCAACGCCTATGACCGCAGCCTGGGCTGGGTCTTGCGCCACAAGGGCCTGACCCTGCTCAGCCTGCTGGCGACCATTGCTATCAACATCGCCTTGTATGTGGTGGTGCCCAAGACGCTGATGCCGCAGCAGGACACTGGCCAGCTGATGGGCTTTATCCGCGGTGATGACGGCCTGTCGTTCAGCGTGATGCAGCCGAAAATGGAGATCTACCGGCGCGCCTTGCTGGCCGACCCGGCAGTGCAGAGCGTTGCCGGTTTCATCGGTGGCAACAGCGGCACCAACAATGCCATGGTGCTGGTGCGCCTGAAGCCGATCAGCGAGCGCAAGATCGATGCGCAGAAGGTGATCGAGCGCCTGCGCAAGGAAATGCCCAAAGTGCCCGGAGGTCGGCTGTTCCTGATGGCCGACCAGGACCTGCAACTGGGTGGCGGCGGGCGTGACCAGAGCTCGTCGCAGTACCTGTATACCCTGCAGAGCGGCGACCTGGCGGCATTGCGCCAGTGGTTCCCCAAGGTAGTTGCGGCGCTGCGTGCACTGCCGGAGCTGACCGCCATCGACGCCCGTGACGGCTCCGGTACCCAGCAGGTGACGCTGGTGGTCGACCGTGACCAGGCCAAGCGCCTGGGCATCGACATGGACATGGTGACCACGGTCCTTAACAACGCCTACAGCCAGCGTCAGATCTCCACCATCTACGACAGCCTCAACCAGTACCAGGTGGTGCTGGAGATCAACCCCAAATACGCCTGGGACCCGAGCACGCTGGAGCAGGTGCAAGTGATTACCGCCGACGGCGCTCGCGTGCCGCTGTCGACCATCGCCCGCTACGAGAACAGCCTGGCCAACGACCGGGTCAGCCACGAAGGCCAGTTCGCCTCGGAAGACATCGCCTTCGACGTCGCCGAAGGCTACAGCCCCGACCAGGCCATGGCGGCGCTGGAACGCGCGGTGGCCAAACTGGGCTTGCCCGAAGAGGTAATTGCCAAGCTGGGTGGTACGGCCGATGCCTTCGCCAAGACCCAGCAGGGCCAGCCGTTCATGATCCTTGGCGCACTGCTGCTGGTGTATCTGGTGCTGGGCATTCTTTATGAAAGCTACATCCACCCGCTGACCATTCTCTCGACACTGCCTTCGGCAGGCGTTGGTGCCTTGCTGACGTTGTACGTCACCGGTGGCGAATTCAGCTTGATCTCGCTGTTGGGGTTGTTCCTGCTGATCGGTGTGGTGAAGAAGAACGCCATTTTGATGATCGACCTGGCCTTGCAGCTGGAGCGCCATCAGGGCATGTCGCCGGAAGAGTCGATCCGCCGTGCCTGCCTGCTGCGCCTGCGACCGATCCTGATGACCACCCTGGCCGCCATCCTTGGCGCCTTGCCGCTGCTGCTGAGCCATGCCGAAGGCGCGGAAATGCGCCAGCCGCTGGGCCTGACCATCATCGGTGGCCTGGTGTTCAGCCAGGTCCTCACCCTTTACACGACGCCGGTTGTCTACCTGTACCTGGACCGCCTGCGCCACCGTTTCAACCGTTGGCGCGGCGTGCGCACCGACGCCGCCCTGGAAACCCCGCTATGACTTTTGCCCAGACCCCACTTCACCGTGCGCTGCAAGCGCTGACCCGTGGGCGTGGCTCGCGCCTGCTCGGCGCCGGGTTGTGCGTGGCCTTGCTCAGTGCCTGTACCCTGAGCCCGGACTACCACCGCCCCGAGCTGAACAGCCCGGCGGCGCAGTTCAAACACGCCGAAGGCTGGAGCCAGGCCACGCCATCCGATGCCATCGCCCGCGGCGCCTGGTGGGAAATCTACGGCGATACCGGGCTGAATGCGTTGGTCGAGGAGCTTAACCGCAGCAACCAGACCGTGGCGCAATCAGAAGCGCAGTACCGCCAGGCCCAGGCGCTGGTGCGCAGCAGCCGTGCGGCGCTGTTCCCCAGCCTGGACCTGAGTGCCAGCAAGAACCGCTCGGCGCAGGGTACCGGCAGCTCCAGTTCCAGCTTGTCCAACAACAGCAGCGGCATCCGCAATACCTACAACGCCCAGCTCGGTGTAAGCTGGGAAATCGACCTGTGGGGCAAGTTGCGCGAAACCATGAATGCCAACGAGGCCAGTGCCGAAGCCAGCCTCGCCGACCTCGCTTCGATCCGCTTGAGCCAGCAATCGGAGCTTGTGCAGAACTACCTGCAATTGCGGGTCATCGATGAGCAGAAGCGTTTGCTGGAAGCCACCGTGGCGGCCTATGAGCGCTCGTTGCGGATGACCGAGAACCAGTACCGCGCTGGTGTCTCTGGCCCGGATGCCGTCGCCCAGGCGCGTACCCAGCTGAAGAGCACCCAGGCTGATTTGATCGACCTGATCTGGCAGCGTGCGCAGTTCGAGAACGCCATCGCCGTGCTGCTGGGCAAGACCCCGGCCGATTTTGCCCTGGCTGACAGCAAGGCCATCCCGGCATTGCCGCAAATTCCGGTTTCGCTGCCGTCGCAGCTGCTGGAGCGTCGGCCGGACATCGCTGCTGCAGAACGCAACGTGATGGCGGCCAACGCCAATATCGGTGTGTCGCGGGCCGCGTACTTCCCCGACCTCAGCCTGAGCATGAGTGGTGGTTATTCCAGCAGCAGCTTCAGCAACTGGATCGAACTGCCCAACCGCTACTGGTCGGTAGGCCCGCAGCTGGCGCTGACCCTGTTCGACGCCGGCAAGCGCAGCGCCGAGGTGGACCGTACGGTGGCGGTGTATGACCAGACCGTGGCGCAGTATCGCCAGACCGTGCTGGATGGCTTCAAGGAAGTGGAAAACCTGTTGGTGCAGTTGAAGGTGTATGGCGATGAGGCCGTGGTTCGCCAGGAGGCGCTGGACGCTGCCCGCGAGTCGCTGCGCCTGACCGAGAACCAGTACCGCGCGGGGCTGATTGGCTACCTGGATGTCGTCAACGTACAGACCACGGCGCTGAGCAACGAGCGCAGCGTGTTGAACCTGCTGCAAGGGCGCCTGGTGGCCAGTGTGCAACTGGTGGCCGCGCTGGGCGGCGGCTGGGATGCGGAGCAGGCGTTTGCCGAGCAGGACTGAAGTGAACGCACGCTTTTGTGGGAGCGGCCTTGTGTCGCGAAAGGGCCGCGAAGCGGCCCCAGATTATCAGCACAAACATCAATATTGCCGGGGCTGCTTCGCAACCCTTTCGCGACACAAGGCCGCTCCCACAAAGTACGCCGCAGATCTGCTTAGGGCTCGCATTGGATCCATTCCCATTCGCAAAAACCCCGTGCGTTTCGCCTAAGCTTGAGTACAATCGTCAGCTTTTGCCGGGCCCCCTGTCCCGTCGCTGGAATTCCCAATGCTGACCGGTAGCTACTCCTCTTCGCTGGTGTTGATTTCGCTGTGCGTGGCGATTCTGGCGTCCTATACCGCCCTTGACCTGACCGGCCGTATTGCCACGGCCAAGGGGCGGGCGTCGTACTTGTGGATGGGAGGCGGCGCGCTGGCCATGGGCATAGGCGTGTGGTCGATGCACTTCATCGGCATGCTCGCGTTCAGCCTGCCCATCGACCTGGGCTATGACCTGGCCCTTACCGCGTTCTCGCTGCTGATCGCCGTCCTGTCCTCGGGTTTTGCCCTGTGGCTGGTGAGCCAGCCGAGCTTGCCGTGCCTGCAACTGGGTTTTGGCGCGCTGATCATGGGCGCCGGCATTGCCTGCATGCACTACACCGGCATGGCTGCGCTGCGCATGTTGCCGGGCATCGACTACGACCCGGCGCTATTCGGGGCCTCGCTGCTGATCGCCGTGGGCGCCTCGGCAGCGGCGTTGTGGATCGCCTTCCGTCTGCGCCGGCACACCCCCTATGTGCGGCAGATCCGTGGCCTGGCGGCGGTGGTGATGGGCATCGCCATCGTTGGCATGCACTACACCGGCATGGCGGCGGCGAATTTCCCCGAGGGCAGCTTCTGCGGTGCTCTGGGCGGCGGGCTGCAGGGCGACGGCCTTGTCTATCTGGTGCTGATCACCACCCTGGCGGTGCTGGCGGTGGCCTTGCTGACCTCGGTGCTGGATGCCCGCCTGGAGGCGCGCACCGCCGAGCTGGCCCGTTCGCTGACACTGGCCAACCAGGAACTGACCCAGCTGGCCCTGCACGACACCCTTACCGATCTGCCCAACCGTACCCTGCTGGCCGACCGTATCGAGCAGGCCATCGCCAAGGTGGCGGAGCAGGGTGGCTGTTTTGCCCTGATGTTCATCGACCTGGACGGTTTCAAGCCGGTCAACGATGCCTTTGGCCATCATATCGGTGACCTGCTGCTCAAGGCAGTGGCGTCCCGCCTGCGCGGCCACCTGCATAGCCAGGACACCCTCGCGCGTATCGGCGGCGACGAATTCGTGCTGCTGGTAGAGCTGCAGGAGCCTGACGATGCCATGGACGTGGCGGTCAAGCAGGTGAACCTGGTGTCACGGCCATTCCGCGTGGCCGAGCATGACTTGCAGCTGTCGGCGAGCCTGGGCATTGTCCTGTATCCCGGCAACGGCCAGGACCAGCACGAGCTGCTGCGCAATGCCGATGCCGCCATGTACCACGCCAAAAGCGCTGGCAAGAACGGCTACAGTTTCTTTGATGTGTCGATGAACAGCAACGCACGCCAGCAACTGCAACTGCTGCAGGACCTGCGCCAGGCCCTGGAGCAACGCCAGTTCCGCTTGCATTACCAGCCCAAGTTCGACGCCCAGGCCTGCCTGCCGATCGGTGCCGAGGCGTTGTTGCGTTGGGAGCACCCGCAGCACGGCCTGTTGCTGCCCGACCGCTTCATCGGTCTGGCGGAAAAGACCGGCCTGATCATCCCGATCGGTGAGTGGGTGCTTGACGAAGCCTGCCGGCAGATGCGGGATTGGCTGGATCAGGGGCACCAAGGCTGGCGCATGGCGGTGAACCTGTCGGCCATCCAGTTCTGCCATGCCGGGCTGGTCGAGAGCGTGGCCCGGGCCTTGAGGGAGAACGGGCTGCCGGCCAACTGCCTGACCCTGGAAATTACCGAAACCACTGCCATGCACGACGCCGATGCCAGCCTGACCGTGCTGCAACGCCTGTCCGGCATGGGCGTGGACCTGTCCATCGATGATTTTGGCACCGGCTACTCCAGCCTGATGTACCTCAAGCGCCTGCCGGCCAATGAGCTGAAAATCGACCGTGGCTTCGTGCGAGACCTGGAGCAGGACAGTGACGATGCAGCGATTGTCTCGGCAATCGTCGCATTGGGCCAGGCGCTGGGCCTGCGCATCGTTGCCGAAGGGGTGGAGACCGACAAGCAGCAAGACTTCCTGACCCGTCTGGGTTGTGATTCGCTGCAAGGTTACCTGCTGGGGCAGCCGGTACCAGCCGAGCAATTCATGGGCAAGTTGCAGGCCTTGCACCAGGAGAAGAGCGCCTTGGTCTAGACAGCGTTGCGCAAGGTGAAGGCGGGGATGAAAGCGTCCATTTCCGCTTCGACAGCTTCGATGATGCGCTCTACATCGGCTGCGGCCATGATTGCCGCACACGGGATGCCGGCGATGGCCATCAGGGTTTCGCCGGTGGCGCGGTCGAACAGCCGCGCGATCATGCTGCGCGGCGCATCCATGGTGGCTTCGAAACCCAATGGGTGGAAATGCCAGCGCATCACCTGGCAGGCGTTGGGGAACGTCATCTTGTTCATGCCTGCCTCCTTGGTCCGTGCCTGGACATGGTCAACACCCCGCCACACACGTGGTGGCTGCCGGGAATGTAAAGATAGCAGCTGTCACGAGCGATTCTCGGCTGCCAACATGACAAATGTGCCAATCCATGACAGCGGTCACATCCGGGTCACCATGCCGATGTGACGGCGGCTTCCAGGCAAACGTTTTCCTGGCACGATCGCGCCGGTTAGCCTGTCCAATCAAGTAGATCTCACGGCTTGTTGGTGAAGTGTTTTTCGGACGAGCGGCGCAGTCACCCAAGCAGCCCCGCAGCAATGTTGATGGTGAATCCCAAAATCGCCGTATTGAACACGAAACCCACTAGCGAATGTGCCAGCACCACCCGCCGCAGTTGCCTGCCGGCAACGCCTACGTCGGAGGTTTGCACGGCCACGCTGATGGTGAACGAGAAGTAGTGAAAGTCCCAATAGTCCGGGTTGCGCTCGCCGTCGGCGAAACGCAACGGTGGTTCATGGTTGTGCCCGGTATAGAACAGGCGGGCGTAATGCAGGCTGAAGATGCAGCCGATCAACAGCCAGGAGCCGGCCACGGTCAGGCCGGTGTAGAGGTAGTGCAGGGCCAGTGCCGTGCCCTGCAGGCCTTTGCTGGACACCAGTTGCAGGGTGACCGCAGCGAGGCTGGCGATGGCCGCGATGCACACGGTGAACAAGACCATGCCTGCGTTTTCGTCTTCGACGCGGGCAACCTTGCGGACCTTTTCCGGGCTGGCGTCCCAGGTGAGGTACAGCACCAGCAGCAGGTACAGCCATACGCCAAGGTTCCAGCCGGCGAGGATGTGCTGCACGGTGTCACCGGCGGGGATCAGCCAGGCGCCGACAAGGCCGACTGCGGCGGCGAAACTCAGGCGGGGGTGGGTTCGGGTCAGGCGGTGGAAAGCCATGGGGCCTCATTTACTAGGGGTGTGGCTACTACTCTAGACGGTTGCGGCCGGAGTACTGGTTTACACGGTCTTTGTGGGCGTGTTGCCTGCGGTTTTCTTTAATGTCGCCCATCGCATGGCATTGCAACTCTCAGTACACTGCATGCTCAAACACCAACATCCGTTGAACTCGAGGTTTTTGCATGACGCTCAGTCCTTTGGCAGGCAAGCCGGCTCCGGCCAGCGTGCTGGTCGATATTCCCCGACTGCTCACCGCCTACTACACCGGCCGCCCCGACGCTGCCGTGGCGGCCCAGCGGGTGGCCTTCGGCACTTCGGGGCACCGGGGCACTTCGCTTGAATTGAGTTTCAACGAATATCACGTGCTGGCCATTACCCAGGCCATCTGCCTGTACCGCCAGGAAAAGGGCATCGATGGCCCGCTGTTCATCGGCGCCGACACCCACGCGCTGTCGGCACCGGCCACTGCCAGCGCCCTGGAAGTGCTGGCTGCCAATGGCGTGCAGGTGATGCTGTCCAAGGACGACGAATACACGCCCACGCCGGCCGTGTCCCACGCCATCCTCTGCCATAACCGTGGCCGCCAGCAGGGCCTGGCCGACGGCATCGTCATCACCCCATCGCACAACCCGCCGCAAAGCGGTGGCTTCAAGTACAACCCGCCTAATGGCGGCCCTGCCGACAGCGATGTGACCAAATGGGTCGAGGCCAAGGCCAACGAGTTGCTGGCAGCGAACCTGGCAGGCGTCAAGCGCATGGACCATGCCCAGGCGCTGAAGGCGCCGACCACCCAGCGCCACGACTACGTGAGCAGCTACGTGGCGGACCTGGAAAACGTCATCGACTTCGACGTCATCCGCAGCGCCAAGCTGCGCCTGGGCGTCGACCCGTTGGGCGGGGCAGGGGTGCGCTACTGGTCGGCCATTGCCGAGCACTACAAGCTGGACCTGGAAGTGGTGAACACCGAGGTGGACCCGACCTTCCGCTTCATGACTGTCGACTGGGACGGCCAGATCCGCATGGACCCTTCCTCGCCGCATGCCATGCAAGGCCTGATCGGCCTGCGCGAGCGCTTCGACGTGGCTTTTGCCTGCGACCCGGACCACGACCGCCACGGCATCGTCACCTCCGACGGCCTGCTGGCGCCGAACAACTACCTGGCCGTCGCGATCGACTACCTGTTCCGCCACCGCCCGCAATGGCGCACTGACGCCGCGGTGGGCAAGACCGTGGTGTCCAGCGGCCTGATCGACCGCGTCACCCAGCGCCTGGGCCGTGAGCTGTACGAAGTGCCGGTGGGCTTCAAGTACTTTGCCCAAGGGTTGTTCGACGGCTCGCTTGGCTTTGGCGGCGAAGAGAGCGCCGGTGCGTCGTTCCTGCGCCGTGATGGTTCGGTCTGGGCGACCGACAAGGATGGGTTGATCCCGGCCTTGCTGGCCGCCGAGATGACCGCCCGCACCGGGCGCAACCCGAGCCAGGCCTATGCCGACCTGACTGACGCGCTGGGCAAGCCGTTCGCCACCCGCGTCGAGGCCAAGGCCGATGCGCGGCAGAAGGCGTTGTTGAGCAAGCTGGCGCCGGAACAGGTGAAATCGACCGAACTGGCGGGTGAGCCGATCGTGCAGATCCTCAGCCACGCACCGGGCAATGGCCAGGCGATTGGCGGGCTGAAGGTGATGACCGCCAATGGCTGGTTCGCCGCGCGGCCGTCGGGCACCGAGGACATCTACAAGATCTACGCCGAAAGCTTCATCGACGAGGCGCACCTGCAGCGCCTGGTGCAGGAAGCGCAGGTGCTGGTGGATGCGGCGATTGCCTGATCGGTAACAAACCGCTTGGTGCTGCGGCGCAACGTAAATTAGAATTAATCCTATTTACGCCGCCGCAGGGCCATCCCCATGATCGACGCCGCGCCGCCACCGGAGCCTAGCCTGCCTGCCCTGTACCGGGAGCATCGCAGCTGGCTGGAAACCTGGCTACGCCGTCGCCTGGGCAATGCCTGGGATGCCGCCGACCTCAGCCAGGATACCTTCCTGCGGGTACTGACCAGTGCCCAGCCATTGGCAGACATTCGTGAGCCACGCGCCTACTTGCTGACCGTGGGCAAGCGGCTGTTGAGCAACTTCTACCAGCGGCGCAGCCTGGAGCAGGCCTACCTTGATGCCCTGGCGCATCTGCCCGAGCAGCACGTGCCCTCGCCAGAGCAGCGCTGGGTGTTGCTGGAAACCCTGCAAGCCCTGGATGAGCTGCTCGATGGCCTGAAGGCGCCGGTGCGCAAGGCCTTTCTCTGGAGCCAGCTCGAAGGCCTGGGTTACGCCGAAATAGGCAAGCGCCTGGGCGTTTGCGAACGCTCCGTCAAACGTTACATGGCGCAGGCCTACGAACATTGCCTGCTGGCCGAGTTGCAATGACTACCCACTCACCCGAAACCCGCGAAGCTGTGCGTGCTGCCGCCCGCTGGCTGGCGGTGCTGGATTCTGGCAACGCCAGCGAGACGGATTTGTTGCGCCTGGCGCAATGGCGGGCCAGCAACAGGCTGCACGAAGACGCCTGGCAAAAGGCTTCAGTGCTGCGCGAGCGTTTTTCCGGATTACCCGGTACCTTGGCCCTGGCCACTCTGGACCGCCCGGACCCCGGCCGCCGCGCGCTCCTCAAGCAAGCCCTGGGTGTATCAGCATTGCTACCGGCCGCGTGGCTGGCAAGCCGGGAATTGCCGCTGGAGGCCTGGACGGCCGACATGCGCACCGCAGTAGGGGAGCGCCGGCAGGTGCTGCTGAGCGATGGCACCTTTGTGCAGTTGAACACTGACAGTGCGGTGGACGTCGACCTGGGCGCACGCCGGCTGACGCTGTTGCGCGGTGAAGTGGCGATCAGGGTACCCGATAACCTGAGCCTGGCCGTGCAGGTGCCTTACGGCCAGGTTGCACTTGGCGGTGGCGGCTTCAATGCGGGCGAAGTGTGCTTGCGCCTGGTCGATCAGGCCTGCCGGGTTTCGGTCGTCACGGGGCTGGCCAGCCTGCAGCCACTGCGTGGCCCGGCCCGGGTGGTGCAGGCCGGGCAGCAGGCCAGCTTGCAGGTGGCAGACGTCGGGCCGGTCACAGCCCTGGACGAATGGTTGTTGGGTTGGCGCGAAGGCGTGCTGCGGCTGGATGACCGCCCCTTGGGCGAGCTGTTGCATGAGCTGCGAAGGTATCGCCACGGTGTGCTGCGCTGGGCGCCGGAACTGGAACGCCTGCGGGTGACTGGCACTTTCCGCCTGGACGATACCGACCGGGTGCTGGCCTTGCTGGCCGCCAGCCTGCCATTGCAGGTGCAGACGCGCACGCGTTACTGGGTGAGCCTGGCGGCGCGAGAAAATCGCGCATGAGGCTGTCCCCTTTTTTTCACTCGCCGGTCATTACCGGTAGCAGAAACTAAAGGGGAGCCTTGTTCAATGCCTGCAGAAATGTCTTGCCGCCTGCGCCCACTGGTGCGCGCAGCGCGTCCGTTGTTTGCCATGAGCCTGTTGTTGTGTGCACCCGCCTGGGCCGATGAAGCGGCGCGGCGTGCCTATCAGGTGCCAGCCGCCAGCCTGGGCGCCGCACTCACCCGGTTTGCCGACCAGGCCGGCGTCAGCCTTTCGCTGGACCCGGCATTGGTCCAGGGCCGGCAGAGCAATGGCCTGTCGGGTCGCTACAGTGTCGAAGAAGGGTTCTTGCAGCTGCTGAGTGGCAGCGGCCTGCAATTGCTGCCCGTGGGTGAGGGCGCGTTCACTCTGGTACCGGCACCCCAGGCGGGTGGCGCGCTGGAAATTGCCCCTACCAGTATTGTCGGCGGCCTGGCGGCAGGCGTTGAAGCACAGCCATATGCCGGTGGGCAGGTTGCGCGCCAAGGTGCACAGGGCCTGCTTGGCGCACGCGATTTCATGGAAACCCCGTTCAGCATCACCAGCTACACCACCGAGCTGGTGAAGAACCAGCAAGCACGCACCTTGGGCGAGCTCATCGCCACCGACCCCTCGGTGCGTGCGACCAACCCGGCGGGTGGGCGTTTCGAGCAGTTCACCATTCGCGGCTTCAGCCTGTTCAACAGTGACGTGGCGTACAACGGCCTGTACGGCATCTTGCCGACCTACTCGATCGACATGGAAATGGCCGACCGGGTCGATATCATCAAAGGCCCCAGCCAGTTGATCAACGGCATTTCACCGCGTGGCAGCGTGGGCGGCGGCATCAATGTGCAGCCCAAGCGGGCCGGCGACAAGCCGATCACCGAGTTCACCGGCAGCTATGCGTCGGCTGGTCAGGCAGGCGGCGCGGTGGACGTTGGCCGGCGCTTTGGCGAAGGTCAGCAGTTTGGCGTGCGCTTCAACGGTGTGAAGCAGGCGGGCGATACGGAGTGGGACCACCAGCGCGTCGAGCGCGAAATGGCGGTGCTGGGCCTGGATTTTCGTGGCGAGCGTCTGCGGTTGTCGGCAGACCTCGGCCACACCGAGCGTGACACCGATGCGCCGCAAGAGCGTGTGCTGGTCGGTGCCAACGCCAAAGTGCCGGACGCCAACGATGTACGCCACAACTATGCCCAGGCCTGGAGCAAGGCGCGCACCAACGACACCTTTGGCGCACTGCATGCCGAGTACGACGTCAGCGAGTCGCTGCTGGCCTATGGCGCGGTCGGCGCGCGCAAAAGCAACCATGACTTCCTGCGGCACAACGTGTCCATCACCAACGATGCCGGTGATTTCACCGTGCAGCCGCGCGACTTTACCCGCGATGAAACGGTGCGCACCGCCATGGCGGGTGTGCGCAACTGGTTCCACACCGGGCCCGTCAGCCACGAGCTGAACCTGGCCGCTACCTACTTCTACATGGACTTCACCAACGGCGGCGCGCGCTATGCTTCGGCGCCCAGTAACCTCTACAACCCGGTAGCGACACCGATGCCTGGTACGCCCACCCGCATTGATCCAGAGGTCTACACGGAAAACCGCTTCTCTGGCGTGGCTTTGGCCGACACCCTCGGGTTTTTCGATGACCGCCTGTTGCTGACCCTGGGGGCACGTTGGCAGCGGGTGCAAGTGGATGACTGGAGCGATGGCGTCAAAGGCGACACCGGCTACGACGAAGAAAAAGTCTCGCCCTCTGGCGGCGTGTTGCTCAAGGTTACCGACCAGCTGTCGTTGTACGCCAACTACATGGAAGGCCTGAGCCAGGGCAAGATCGCACCGTCGACCTCGGTCAACGAAGACCAGATCTTCCCGCCGTTCACCAGCCGCCAGGTTGAGGTGGGGGCCAAGTACGACCTGGGCCAGGTCGTCTTTACCGCCAGTGCCTTCCGCATCCGCCAGCCGGCCTACGAGACCAACGCCACTTCGCGGGTGTTCGGCCCCAATGGCAAACGCGACAACCGTGGTATCGAGCTGAGCGTGTTCGGTGAGCCCGTACAAGGGGTGCGGGTGCTGGGTGGGGTGATGTATATCGACAGCGAGCTGACCGATACCGTGGGTGGCACCGTTGATGGCAACCGCGCGCCGGCCACGCCCGAGTACAACGTCAACCTCGGCGCCGAATGGGACGTGCCGGGGGTGAGTGGCCTGACCCTGACGGCGCGGGGCATTCACTCCAGCTCGCAATACCTGGACCAGAACAACAGCAAGCAGATCGACGGCTGGGAGCGTTACGACCTGGGGGCGCGCTACGCCTTCAACGTGGACGCTACCGAGGTTACCTTGCGGGCCAGTGTCGAGAACGTGCTGGATGATCGCTACTGGAGCTCGGCCGGTGCCTCGGATGACAGTGAGCCGGGGCTGACCCTTTCCACGCCGCGGACCTACCTCCTATCGGCAACCGTAGGTTTCTAGCTCAAGCAGCCGGGGCCGCTTTGCGGCCCATCGCCTGCAAGCCAGCTCCCACACTGTTCGCGCCAGCCGGGAACAATGCCATCCTTGTGGGAGCTGGCTTGCCGGCGATGGGCTGCGCAGCAGCCCCAATGGCCTCATCAGCCTACATCGCCCGCCCAAGCTTTTGCGCCTGGCCCTGCAACACGCGCATCAGGTGCATCGCCGCATGCGATGGCGGCTCGAAGCGCGAATAGACAAAGCTGATGTCGAAGTGAATTTCGTCCGCCAGCGGCACCACCGCCAGGCCGCTGTCCTGCGCCACGAATTCGTCGATCACGCTGATGCCCATGCCTTGCTTGACCAGCGCCACAGCCTCGTTGGCATTGGTGAACGACAACAGTGACGGCAATTGCGCGCCGTGGCGCTCGATGTGCTCGGCAAGCAGCTTGCCAAACGGCATGTCGGGCCTGAACAGCAGCAGCGGATGGCCTTCCAGTTGTTGCAAGGTCAGCGAGGTATGCCCGGCCAACGCGTGCTCGGTTGGCATCACCACCACCATGCGCCCGCGCATGAAGGGCTGCGAATGCAGGTGATCGTGTACCACGGGCAGGGCGGCAATCGACAGGTCGACCTTTTTCGACAGGATCTGGTTGGGCATTTCGCCCATCAGCGAGGTTTGCCACTCGATGTTCAGCGAAGGCGCCTCACGCTTGAGTTGGGCCAGGGCAATCGGGATGACCACCGTCGACAGCGAAGCGCTGCACGAGATGCGCAGCTTGCGGTGGCCGCCTGCGCCCAGTGACAGGGCGCATTCGTTGACCTCCAGCGCTGCCTGGTACACCCGCTCGACTTCGCGGAACAGCACCTGCGCCTCGGCCGTGGGCACCAGGCGGTTGTTGATGCGCTCGAACAGGCGGTAGCTCAAACGCCCCTCGATGTACTGGATCAGCTTGCTGACGGCCGGCTGCGACACGTACAGCAGCTTGGCCGCCGCGCTGATCGAGCCGGTCAGCATTACCGCACGGAACACTTCCATGTGCCGCAGCTTGAACACCATGGGGCTTGCGTCTGCGCCTTCATTGCCAAGCAGCATATCTATTACCTTCGGTTATGGTCTTTGCAATCTGGGTATGAGCGCCAAACCCGGCCACGCAGTATCTTGAACCCAGCCAAATTGCCCTTGCGGCGCACAATAACAAGATCTGAAGGCAAGCGCAGTGGCGCTGCCGGGAGTGCTGCGTGAACATCTTTGACGAACCGAAGATCGATTGCCATAACCATTTGTTTGACCCCGCCCGTTTCCCTTACCACCCCGACGCACCCTATTCCCCCTCTGGCCAGGAAGTCGCCACCCAGGAACAGTTCACCCGGGTGATGGACACCTATGGCGTGCAACATGCCTTGCTGGTGGGCCCCAACAGCGGCTACCACACCGACAACCGCTGCCTGCTGCATGCCTTGGCCACCGGGCAAGGGCGGTTCAAGGGCGTGGCGGTGGTCGAGGTGGATATCCAGCTCGATGCGCTGGCTGCGCTGCAGGCGCAAGGGGTGGTCGGTGTCGCCTTCAATCCCGCGCTGTACGGGGTAGCCAGTCTCAAGGACGTTGACGGCCTGTTGGGCAAGCTTGCCGAGCTCGACCTGTTCGCCCAGGTGCAGGTGTGCGAAGACCAACTGCTTGAACTGCGGAGCCTGCTTCAGGGCTCGCGTGCACATTTGCTGATCGACCATTGCGGCCGGCCGGACGTGGCGGCTGGCGTGCAGCAGCCGGGCTTCCAGGCGCTACTGCAACTGGCTGACAGTGGCCGCGCCAGCGTCAAGCTGTCTGGCATGCAGAAGTTCGCGGCGGCCGATGCGTTGCTGGAGCAAAGCGGTGCCTACGTGCACGCCTTGCTCGAAGCCTTCGGTGCGGATGCCTGCGTGTGGGGCTCGGATTGGCCGTTCATTCGCCAGCGCTCGCGGGTGGACTACGGCCCGTTGCTGAAACTGGCCGAGCGCCTGATGCCGGATGCCCGGCTGCGCCAGGCAGTGATGTGGGACACCCCACGACGTCTGTTCGGGTTCGCCTAGAACCCCGTTTTGCCATTCCAATAACAAGAGAGCAACCGTCATGAACACTGAACAGAACGCCAGCCTCGGGGTGTTTGACACCCCGGCACGCGCGCAGCAACGCACCCGCACCCGCTTCATGATCCTGGCGCTGATTTCGGGCGGCACCATGATCAACTACCTCGACCGCAGCGTGATGGGCATTGCCGCGCCCAGCATCAGTGCCGACCTGGGCCTGAACGCGGCGATGATGGGGGTGATTTTTTCTGCCTTCTCGTGGACCTACGCTGCCGCGCAGATCCCCGGTGGCATCCTCATCGACCGGTTGGGCACCAAGCTCACCTACTGGCTGGCACTGACGTTGTGGTCGCTGTTCACCGGCCTGCAAGGGCTGGCGCAGGGCTTTCTGTCGTTGCTGGGCATGCGCTTTCTGGTGGGCATGACCGAAGCACCGTGTTTCCCTACCAACAGCCGGGTAGTGGCTACCTGGTTCCCGCAGAGTGAGCGGGCCAGGGCGACCGGTATCTACACCTTTGCCGAATACACCGGGCTGGCGTTCCTGACGCCGCTGTTGTTCTGGGTGCTGCATGCCTATGGCTGGCGCTTTCTGCTGCTGGCCGTGGGCCTGATGGGCATCCTCTATGGCCTGGTGTGGTGGCGCAAGTACCACGAGCCGCACGAGTCGACCACCGCCAACCAGGCCGAACTCGACTACATCGCCGCCGGTGGCGGGGTGGTCGATGGCGGGCAGAAAGCCACCCAGTTCCGTTGGTCGCAGATCCCGGCGCTGCTCAAGCACCGCAACATGCTGGGCATCTGCCTGGGGCAGTTCGCCTGCAACTCCACCAACGTGTTCTTCCTGACCTGGTTCCCCACTTACCTGGTCACCGAGCGGCATATGCCCTGGCTCAAGGTCGGCTGGGTGGCGGTGCTGCCGTTCATTGCCGCTTCGCTGGGCACGCTGGTCGGCGGCTGGCTGTCCGACGCCTTGCTGCGCCGGGGTTACTCGCTGAACGTGGCGCGCAAGCTACCGGTAATCGCCGGGCTGCTCACCGCTTCGGTGATCGTGCTGGCCAACTATGTGGAGTCCGATGCGCTGGTCATCACCATCCTGTGCATTGCCTATTTCGCCCAGGGCATGTCGGCGCTCGCCTGGATGATCGTCTCCGACATTGCCCCCAAAGGTTTGCTGGGCCTCAGTGGTGGCCTGTTCAACCTGTTTGCCAACGCGGCGGGCATCGTTACCCCCCTTACCATCGGCATCATCGTTTCGATGACTGGCTCGTTCGTCTGGGCCTTGGCGTTCGTGTCGTCGATCACCGTGCTGGGGGCGCTGTGCTACCTGTTCATGGTCAGCGACCTGCGTCGCTTGCCAGAAATTCCTTCTGTCGAAAATGGAGCTAAACAATGAGCCAGTACCTGCAAGGCCAGACCGCAATCGTGACCGGTGGCATGCGTGGCATCGGCCTGGCAATCGCCCAGCGCCTGCATACGGCCGGCGCCCAAGTGGTGATCTGGGACCTCGCTGTCGACGGCTGGGACAGCGTGGAAAACGGCTTTGAGCCGGTGCTGCGCCAAGCGGTCGATGTGTCGTCGCTGGCCTCGGTCGAGGCGGCTTTTGCCGAGACGCTGGCGCGCTTGGGCCAAGTCCAGATCCTGGTCAACAATGCCGGCATCAACGGCCCGGTGGTGGCGTCGTGGGAGTACCCGCCAGAGGCCTGGGACAAAGTCATCGCCATCGACCTGAACGGTGTGTTCTATTGCTGCCGCACCGCCATCCCGCACATGCGTGAACGTGGCTACGGGCGCATCGTCAATATCGCCTCCATGGCCGGCAAGGATGGCGTGCAGTACATCTCGGCCTATTCGGCCGCCAAGGCCGGGGTCATCGCCTTCACCAAGGCGGCGGCCAAGGAGCTGGCGCAGGACGGTGTGTTGCTCAACTGCGTGGCACCGGCCATGGTCGAGACGCCGCTGATGGCCGAGATGACAGCGGAACACATTGCCGCGAGCAAGGCCAAGATCCCCATGGGGCGCTTCCTCAAGGCCGAGGAGATCGCCAATATGGTCAGCTGGATTGCCGGGCCCGAGTGCAGCTTTACCACCGGCTTTGTCTTCGACCTCAGTGGTGGGAGGGCGACCTATTGACTGGCCTGGGCGTGGCACACCTGACGGCGCTGCAACTGGCGCCGGCGAGGCTGGTACGCGAGGCGCGCCACGCCGGGTTCAGTGCGGTGGGGCTGCGCCTGCACCCGGTGATGGCGGGTGCACTGGCCTACCCGGTTGCGGCCGGTAGCCAGGCAATGCGAGAGCTGCGGGCTGTGCTGGCTGGGGAAGGCGTGCGGGTGACGGACATCGAGTTCGTGTCGCTGACGGCGCAAACCCGGGTGGCTGACTACCAGCCGCTGCTGGCGGCAGGTGCCGAGTTGGGCGCGGTGAGCCTGACAGTGTCCGGCGACGATGAGGATGTTGCACGGCTGACCGGCAACTTTGCAGCGCTTTGTGAGATGGCGCGTGGCCATGGCCTGCGTGTGGACCTGGAGTTCATGCGCTGGCGGCCGGTGGCGACTTTGCAACAGGCTTGCGCGGTGGTGACGGGAGCGGGGCAGGCCAACAGTGGCGTGCTGGTCGATGCCTTGCACCTGTTCCGCTCCGGTGGCCAGGTGGCCGACATCGGCGCAGTCGACCCGCATTTGCTGCGTGCGGTGCAACTGTGTGATGCACCGATGCTGGCGCCTGCAGAGGCGCTGATCATCGCGGAAGCGCGCGAGGGCCGCTTGCTGCCGGGCGAAGGGCAGCTGCCGCTGGCAACGTTGCTGGCGGCGTTGCCGGGGGACGTGGAGATCAGTGTGGAGGTGCCGTGCGCCGGCTTGCCCGCCGAGCAGCGGCTGCAAGCGGCGGCACAGGTAACCCACGCCTGGCTGCACGGCAGGCGACCTGTGTCACCCGCTGTGCAGGTTGCCGGTCACTGCTGATCCGGTACCACGGCGATCACGTCGATCTCCATCAGCCACTCGGCCTGAGCCAACCCGGCGACCACCAGCCCGGTGGAGATCGGGAACACGCCCTTCAGCCACTTGCCCACTTCCTTGTACACCGGTTCGCGGAAGCGTGGGTCGGTGATGTAGGTGGTGGTCTTGACGATGTGCGAAAGGTCGGAGCCCGCTTCTTCAAGCAGTTGCTTGACGTTCTTCATCGCCTGTTCGGTCTGCGCCTGGGGGTTACCCAGGCCCACCAGCTTGCCTTCGAAGTCGGTACCGACCTGGCCGCGCACATAAATAGTGTTACCGGCCCGCACGGCCTGGCACAGGTCGTTGTCCAGGGTCTGGTTGGGGTAGGTTTCCTTGGTGTTGAACATGCGGATGCGAGTATGGGTAGGCATCAGTGGGCTCCGAGGGTGCTGACGTTGCTGATCGTGTTGGTTTGGTGCTCATCCGCCTCGCGCTGTTCGCGGTCGCGGTAGGCCAGGTAGGTGCGTTGCGTGGCGATGTGGCCGGCGACGTGCTTGGCGTCGTGCCACACGCCCCAGATGAACGACGAACCACGGCGCGACAACCACGGCAGGCCAAGGAAGTACACGCCAGGTTCGCGGGCAACGCCGCGCTGGTGCTGGGGCTTGCCATTGGCATCGAAGGTGTCCACCTGCAGCCAGCTGAAGTCCACGCCATAACCGGTGGCCCAGATGATGCTGGTAACGCCGGCCTTGGCCAGGTCCAGTTCGCGCAGCGGGTTGCTCATGCAGGCCGGGTCGGCCAGGCGAGTGCGGGCTTCGGGTTCTTCCGGCAGGTCCAGGCCGTTGCTTTCGATGTAGGCATCGGCGGCATCCAGCAGGGCCAGGTAGTTTTCATCGCCGCGGTTGATGTTCTCGACCAGGTTGTCCTGGAAACGCGCCACGCCGTTCTCGAACGACTGGGTAAGGCCGACCAAGGTCATGCCTTGATGGGCGAGGGCACGGAAGTCCACGGTGTGGCCGCCACGGGCGCCGCTGACGGCGATGGTGACGTGCTCGCGACCGGGCTTGGCGATTTCTGCGTCCCACTCACCCAGCACACCCAGCCACCAGCAGAAATCGCGGTTGCGGTAGGCCCGTGGCGGGCGGTCGTGGGCACCGACCGACAGGTACACCTGGCGGCCTGCGCGCATCAGTTCTTCGGCAATCTGCACGCCGGAGGAGCCTGCGCCCACCACCAGCACTGCGCCCTCAGGCAACTGCCCGGGGTTGAAGTAGGCGGCGGAGTGGATCTGGTGCAGGTTGCTGTCTTTCGGTGCGATGGCCGGGATCACCGGCTTCTGGAACGGGCCGGTGGCAGCGACCACACGGTTGGCGCGGATCACCCCTTCATTGGTTTCGATGGTGAAGCCAGGGCGGTCGCTGTTGCGCACCACGCGCTTCACTTCGATGCCGGTGCGCACTGGCAGGTTGTACTTACGTACGTACTGCTCGAAGTAGTCGGCCACTTGGTCCTTGCCCGCGAAGGCGTCGGCGTCGAGGTTGAATTCCAGGCCTGGGAAGCGGTCGTGCCAGACCGGGCCGTTGGCCACCAGCGAGTCCCAGCGGCCGGTGCGCCAGGCCTCGGCGATGCGGTTGCGCTCCAGCACCAGGTGCGGCACGCCAAGCTTGTTCAGGTGTTCGCTCATGGCCACGCCGGCCTGGCCGGCGCCGACGACGAGCGTGTCGATTTCGAGGTTGTTCAGTGTCATGTCCGAGCCCTTGTTCAGGCGGTTTTTGTAAGGTCGGTTTGGAGGACCGCCGTTGCCTGGAGCCAGACTAGGGATGCTGCACAAATGGCGAAAATAGTATTTAGCTGGTGCTTGCCGATAAAACGGCGAAGGCCTTGAATTCTGTGGCTTGTAGGTGTGTTGATCCCGTGTATGTCGTGGCTTTTTTGGGGGGCGGAAATCGAGCGCCGCCCGCGCGGCGCGCGATCTCTGCCACAGCAAAGTTTTTTCCTGCCTAACCCCTCGGAAAATGTTGGTTTCGTGGGCTAGAAGGTTGCGCCCAGAATGCCCTGCATCGCACAGGACAACAGGAGCATTACCATGACCTTCTCCATCATTGGCCGCTGCCAGGAAACCGGCCAGGTCGGCATCGCCATCAGTTCGTCGAGCATCGCCGTGGGGGCCCGCTGCCCTTGGGTACGTGCGGGTGTTGGCGCTGTTTCCACCCAGAACATCACCTTGCCGGCACTGGGCCCGCAGATTCTCGATGCCCTGGAGCAGGGCCAGTTGCCGCCTGCGGCTGCGCTGGACCGGGTACTGAGCGCCAATGGCTGGAGCGAGTACCGGCAGGTCACAGTGATCGACAGCCAAGGCCAGGTGGCACTGTTCACCGGTCGTGAGGCATTGGGCACGCACAATGCCGTGGCCGGTGAGCAATGCGCGGCGGCGGGTAACCTGTTGTCCTCGACCCAGGTGATCGAAGCGATGGTCCTGGCCTTTGAAGAGGCCGGCGGGCACCTGGCCGACCGCTTGCTGGCTGCCATGCATGCGGCGATGGCCGCAGGTGGCGAGGCCGGGCCGGTGCACTCGGCAGCGTTGAAGATCGCTGGCGAGCTGACCTGGCCATTGGTGGACCTGCGCGTGGACTGGGCCGATACCGACCCGATCGGTGTGCTCGATGGCCTGTGGCAGGCGTACCGCCCGCAGATGCAGGATTACGTTACCCGCGCCCTGAACCCGACGGCCGCGCCCAGCTACGGGGTGCCGGGCGATGAGTGATTTTGCCAGCCGCGCGCTGCTGGCCCGGCTGGTCGGCTTTGCAACGGTCAGCCGGGACTCCAACCTTGAGCTGATCGGCTTTATCCGTGATTACCTGGCCGAGCAGGGGGTGGAAAGTGAACTGTTCCATAACCCCGAAGGCACCAAAGCCAACCTGTTCGCCACCATCGGCCCCCAGGGCGTTGGCGGCGTGGTGCTGTCGGGGCATACCGATGTGGTGCCGGTGGACGGCCAGGCCTGGACCGTCGAGCCGTTTGCCCTGAGCGAACGTGACGGGCGCCTGTATGGCCGCGGCACGGCCGACATGAAAGGCTTCATCGCGTCGGTGCTGGCCGCGGTGCCCGCGTTCCTTGCCCAGCCGTTGCACCTGCCGGTGCACCTGGCATTTTCCTACGACGAGGAAGTGGGTTGCCTGGGTGTGCGGTCGATGCTGGCCGCGCTCGAACAGCGCCCGCACAAGCCACGCCTGTGCCTGATTGGCGAACCCACCGGGCTGAAACCGGTGCTGGGGCACAAAGGCAAGCTGGCAATGCGCTGCCAGGTGCAGGGTGCGGCCTGCCATTCGGCGTATGCGCCGTATGGGGTGAATGCCATCGAGTATGCGGCGAAGCTGATCGGCAAGTTGGGTGACATCGGTGACGCGCTGGCATTGCCGGTGCATCACGACGTGCGCTTCGACCCACCGTTCTCCACGGTGCAGACCGGGGTGATCAAAGGGGGCAGGGCGCTGAATATCGTGCCGGCAGAGTGTGAGTTCGATTTCGAAGTGCGCGCGCTGCCAGGTTTCGAGGCACAGGCAGTGGCCGACCAGTTGCAGACTTATGCAGAGGCCGAGCTGCTGCCGCGTATGCGCAAGGTCAATGCGGCCAGTGACATCCGCCTGCAACCGTTGAGCGCCTACCCAGGGCTGGCGACATCGGCAGACAGCGAGGCTGCGCGGCTGGTGGCGTTGCTCAGTGGCACGGATGAATTCGGCACGGTGGCGTTTGGTACCGAAGGCGGCCTGTTCGACCAGGCAGGGATCCCGACCGTGGTGTGCGGGCCTGGCAGCATGGACCAGGGGCACAAGCCGGATGAATTCGTCAGTGTCGAGCAGTTACGGGGGTGTGATGCCATGCTGCTGAGGTTGGTGGATTACCTGCGGCAGGCTCCCGTCTGACAGGGTAAAGAACGTATGCAGGAGCGACCTTGTGTCGCTCCTGCAGGGATCGGTGTCTGCTTCAGGTTAGAAGCTGGCCTTGACCTGCAGGCCAACCACCAACGCGTTGTCGATCTTCTTCCCCGAGAACGCCCCCGGCTCGATGATGTACTGCACATCCGGGCGCAGGTTCAACCATGGCGTCGCCTGGTAGCCATAGCTCAGTTCGATCAACTGCTCGGCGCTGTCGATGTCGGGGAACTGCTGGCCAGCGTTGAAGGCGGCGTCTTCCAGCACATCGCGGCTACGCGGGTTAGGCACGGCACGGCCGTAACCCAGCGCCACCGTATCTTTCGGGCGGCCTTCGAACGGCTTGTACAGCACCACGCCGGCGCCATACCACTTGGTGAACGGCGAGGCGGCCTTGCTGGATGCCGAGTACTGGCCGAAGGCATGCAGGCTGCGGCCTGGCGAGCTTTGGTCGTTCCACACGGCCTGGTCGATCAGCAGGTAGTGGCCGCCACGGCCGGATACTTCGTCATCGCTGCCGATGCGTTTCACGTCGGAGCTGTCGTAGTAGTAGCCCAGCTTGTACTCGCCGGGCAGTTCACCCTGTAGCTTGTACACCAGCTCCACCGGTACCACGGTGCCGGTGGTGTGCTTGGGGCCCAGGTGCCAGGCGCGGCTGGAGTTGCCATTGCTTTCGGGGTCGACGTTGAACGCCGCCACGCGCAATTGCCAGGCAGGCGACAGGTCGTACTTCACCCGCACGCCCAGGTGAGCGTTGGGGTAGTTGGTCCAGCCGCTGCCACCGGACATGTTCAGCGGGTGGCCGCAGAAGCCGGCGTTCATGAAGTTGCACAGGATGCCGCTGTCCAGGCCGCCCAGGTCGTTACCCATGGCCATGTAGCCCAGCTTGACGTTGAGCGCCGGGGTGAACAGGGTGCGCTCGTAGCTCAGCTCGGTCAGGCGGGTGTACAGGCCACCGAAGTTTTCCTGGATCGGCAGGCGGTTGCCTACCAGGTCTTCCGAAGCACTGTTACCACGGCGGTCGTTGATGGTCAGCTGGACCTTGCCGCCGTTGTCCAGGCCGTACAGTTTCGACAGGTCGAACTGCACGCCCAGCTTCAGGTTCTGCGAATAGCGCGCCGAGCGGTGCAGGCCGCCGTGGGCGTTGTAGGCGGTTTCGCCGCTGTAGTCGCCGGTGAACTTCACGCCGTCGTCTTCAAGCTGGTGGCGCAGGCCGCCCCAGTCACCGGTGAGGGTGCTGCGGGTCATCAGGTCGCCGTCGGCCAGGGCGGTGGTGCTGGCCAAGGCCAGCAGCAGGGTAGGGGTAATGCGAATTGCGGATGGCATTGCTGTGTCTCGGGTTGTTATTCAGGGCCATTCACGGCTGAACCCGCGCCCGCATGGCCAGTGCTGACCTTGTGGGAGCGGGTTCACCCGCGAAGGGGGCGACGCGCTCTTACGGCAAGGCGTAAGAAATCACGTAGTCGCCGCGGTCAGTCGACTGGCGGGCGCCGCCAGCAGTGACGACCACGTACTGCTTGCCGGTCTTCGGCGAAACATAGGTCATCGGGCCGCCCTGGCTGCCCACTGGCAGGCGAGCCTTCCAGATTTCGTTACCGTTGCTGCTGTCGTAGGCGCGCAGGTAGAAGTCCTGGGTGCCGGCGATGAACACCAGGCCGCCTTGGGTCGACAGGGTGCCGCCCAGGGTTGGCAGGCCGATCTTGATCGGCAGGTGCATGCGGATACCGAGCGGGCCGGTGTCTTCAACGGTGCCCACCGGTACTTGCCAGGCCACCTGGCGGGTCTTCATGTCGATGGCGGTCAGGGTGCCGAACGGTGGTGCCTGGCACGGGATGCCGGCTACCGACAGGAAGCGGTTCTTGTTCACCGCATACGGGGTGCCCTTGAGCGGTACTGCGCCCATGCCGGTGTTCAGCGCTTCGCCACCGGAAGATGCACCACCTTTGTTCTGCGACGGAATCATCTGGATCCACAGGCCCAGGCGCATGTCGTTGACGAAGATGAAGCCATGAACCGGGTCGGTGGAAATGCTGCCCCAGTTCATGCCGCCCAGCGAACCCGGGAAGCTCAGCGACAGGTCGGTGCCCGGCGCGGTGTACAGGCCGTCGTAGCGCATTTTCTTGAAGTCGATGCGGCACAGCAGCTGGTCATACGGGGTGGCGCCCCACATGTCCGACTCGGTCAGGGTTTGCGCGCCGATTTGCGGCATGCCCACCGACTTCGGCTGGGTTGGGGAGTACGGCTCGTTCGGGATGTTGCTTGGCTTGACCGGTACTTCCTCGACCTGGGTCAGCGGCTTGCCGGTGGCGCGGTCGAGCACGTAGATCTGCCCGGCCTTGGTGCCGATCACCACCGCAGGAACCGACTGGCCGTCGTCCTTGGTAAAGTCGATCAGGCTCGGCTGCATCGGCAGGTCGAAGTCCCACAGGTCGTTGTGCACGGTCTGGAACACCCACTTCTGGTTGCCGGTGGTGGCGTCCAGGGCCAGCACCGAAGCGCCGTAGGTGTGGTCCAGCTTGCTGCGCTCTACACCGTAGATGTCGGTGGACGACGAACCCATTGGCAGGAACACGGTGTTCATTGCCGGGTCGTAGGACATCGGTGCCCAGCTGTTCGGGGTGCTGCGCACGTAGGTGCTGTCGCCCTGCGGTGCCTGGCGGTCTTCCGGGTTGCCCGGGTCGAAGGCCCAGCGCATTTCACCGGTGATCACGTCGAAACCACGGATCACGCCGCCTGGCATGTCGGTCTGGACGTTGTCGGCAACACGGCCGCCGACCACCACGGTGGTACCGGCCATCAGCGGTGCGGAAGAAAGCTGGTAATAGGAGTCCGGCACATTGCCCAGGCCGGTCATCAGGTTGACCTGGCCGTTGTTGCCGAAGCCCTGGCAGAACTCGCCATTGTCGGCGTCGACGGCAATCAGGCGGCCATCGATGGTGTTGGTCAGCAGACGACGCTGGCAGTTGGCACCGGCCGGCACGCTACCGGCGGCGACCGGCGAGCTGTTCGGCTGGGTCGGCTGGGCGATAGCTGCAGTGGCGTCGAAATAGGCCATGCCACGGCAACGCTGCCAGACCTTGGACTGGGCGTTGATTTCGTTTTTCCACAGCTCTTTGCCGGTATCGGCATCGAGGGCGATCAGGTTGTTGTGCGGGGTGCAGATGAACACCTTGTTGCCGATCTGCAACGGGGTCAGCTGGTCCTCGGCACCATTGCCGTCGCTGAGGGCCACGTCACCGGTGTGATAGGTCCAGGCCACTTTCAGCTTGTTGACGTTGTCGCGGTTGATCTGGTCCAGCGCGGCGAAGCGGCTGCCACCTTCGGTGTTGCCGTAGTGGGCCCAGTCCTTCTGCTCTTTGCCAGCCTCGACCGGGGTCATGCCCGGGCCTTTGCCGGTAGGGGCGACGCTTGGGTGGGCGACGAACATGTTGCCGGCGGCGATCACCAGTGCAACGGCGATCACCCCGGCAACACCGTAGGCACCACGGCCGGCACTGGCGCCGTTGGCACGGGCCAGCAGCGGGTAGACCAGCGCCACGACCATGCCGATCGCAGCAAACATGAACAGGCGCGAGAACAGTGGCCAGAACACCAGGCCGGTGTCGATCAGCGCCCAGATCGCGGTACCGACCAGGAACGCTGCGTACAGCCAGGCACCGGCCTTCTTGCGGCGGGCGATGAGGACACCGGCGATGGCCATGGCCAGGCCGCCGATCAGGAAGTACAAGGAACCGCCCAGGCCGGCCAGCTTGATGCCGCCAGCAGCCAGGAGGAGGCCGAGCAGGGCGATGATCACGCCCAGGCCGATCAGGATGATGTTTGTGGCGCCAGAAGCGCGCGGTGTTTCGTTCATGCCAGGGATCTCAGCAGGTGGAATGCGCGCAGTCTAAGCCCTTAGCTTGCTAATTAACAAGTTGGTACATAATTTTATGAGGCTGATTGTCGCAGGGCTGATCGTGCGATGGTGTGGCTAAAAGTGTAGATCAGGCGTTTAAAAATGCATTAAATGGGGGTTCATGCGCGTTGTGTAATATGCATTCATACTTTGGTCGAGTAAAAAATGGCCAGGTATCACGCTGGCCACGGGGTGGAGCTGGTGTAGAACACTGCCAGCCAGATGGTGGCTGTGCCGGGGGCGGTCCACTCCACGCGGTGGCGGGAGTGGGGCGGGATGTCCAGGCAATCGCCCGGCGCCAGCAAGCGGGTGTGGTGCTCGTGCTCGAAACGCAGGCCCGCAGCACCGCTGAGCAGCACGATCCACTCGCCTTCGGCCTGGTCGTACCAGAAACCGGGCGGGCTGGCCTGGCCGCTGGAGACAATACGTTCCACACGCACGCCAGGGCGGCTGAGCAGCTCGTCGACACGTTCGGCACTGGTGGGGTCGCAGGGAGGCAGGGCAGTCAGCAGGTTATTCGGTGTCATGGAAAGCCTCGCTTTGAAGGTGTGTTGCCACTATGGACGCAAATACCCTGCAGCGCGCTTCTTGACCCGCCCGGCTGTTTGTAAGACCTTTCCGAGATTTGGATGACGGGCAGCAAATGGACAAACTCCAGGCGATGAAGATGTTCGTGGCCACTGTCGATGCTCAGGGCTTTTCTGCCGCTGCGCGCAGGCTTGGGCTGGCCACTTCGTCGGTAACGCGCCTGGTTGATGCGCTGGAAACGGCGCTGGGCACCACGTTGCTCAACCGCTCGACTCGCCAGGTCAGCCTGACCGAAGCCGGCGCCCGTTACTATGAGCGTGCGCGGGGCATTTTCGAGGCGCTGGATGAGGCCGATGCCAGTGTTGCCGACCGTGGCGAGGAGCCTGTCGGCGTGTTGCGCCTGTGCCTGCCGGTGGAGTTCGGCAGGCGGGTCATCGCCCCGCATCTGGGGCCGTTTCTGGCACGGCACCCGGCGCTGGAGCTGGACATCGACCTCAGCGACCGCCTGGATGACCTGCTGGACGGGCGCTATGACCTGTCGATTCGCCTGGGCGACCCGTCGGCCAATGACGAATTGGTGTGTCGCCAGCTCGGCTGCTTCGAGCGTTGGCTGGTGGCCAGCCCGGCTTACCTGGCCGGGCGAGATACGTTGCAGCACCCCCGGCAGTTGCTGGAGCACGCCTGCCTGCGTTTTCGCTACGGGCAGAAAGCGCGCCCCTGGCGACTGGTGCTTGGCCAGGAAAGCCTGGAGTTGAACGTAAGCGGGCCGCTGCGCAGTGCCAATGCCGACATGTTGCGCGAAGCCGCACTGGCGGGCACTGGCATCGCGCTGCTGGCCGACTGGCTGGTGCGCGAGGATGTGCTGGCCGGGCGCCTGCTGCGGGTGTTCCCAGATTGGCGAGCCAGCCCTGGCACGGCCAATGACAGCATCAACGCCCTGTACCTGCCCAACCACCGTAGTTCGCGGCGGGTGAATGCGTTTATCGATTTTTGCGCAGGTTTATTAGGCCGGCACGGCTAGCGTTGCGCTGTGCGCAAAGGCGCGTTGCGCCAGGGTTGGATTCCCGGCTTTGACGCGCTTGGTTAAGGTAGCCGGCATATTCCACCCCTTGTCGAGGAACCTCGCATGAATCCCTCCCTTGCCGCCGCGCAACCTGCAGCCACCGGCCTGAGCCGGGCACTGGTCGTGCTGCTGGCGTTCTGCTGCGGCGCGATCGTGGCCAACATCTACTACGCCCAGCCCATCGTCGGTTTGATCGCCCCGGACCTGGGGCTGTCCACCGAGCATGCCAGCCTGATCGTTTCACTCACCCAGCTGGGTTATGCCCTGGGCCTGCTGTTGCTGGTGCCGCTGGCTGACCTGCTGGAGAACCGCCGCTTGATGGTCGCCACCGCAGTGCTGGCGTGTGTCAGCCTGCTGCTGGCAGGGACCAGCAGCAGCGGCCAGGGCCAGTTGTTCCTGGGCTATGCGCTATTGATCGGGTTCAGTTCGGTGGCGGTGCAGATGCTCATTCCGCTCGCGGCGCACCTGGCGCCGGAGCAGCAGCGTGGCCGGGTGGTGGGTAACATCATGGGCGGGTTGCTGCTGGGGATCCTGCTGGCGCGGCCGTTGTCCAGCCTGGTGGCCGACCACTTCGGCTGGCGCGCGGTGTTCATTGGCGCTGCCGGGGTGATGCTGGCGATCATCCTGCTACTGGCGCTGACCTTGCCGCAGCGGCGGCCTGAACACAAGGCCAGCTATGCCGGGTTGATGCTGTCGTTGCTCACACTGTTGCGCCGCTATCCGCTGCTGCGCCAGCGCTCGTTGTACCAGGCGCTGATGTTCGCAGCGTTCAGCCTATACTGGACGGCGGTGCCCATGGCGCTGGCGGGTGAGCACGGCCTGTCGCAAAGCCAGATCGCCGTGTTCGCCCTGGTGGGCGCGGTGGGCGCCTTTGCCGCGCCCTTGGCTGGCCGCCTGGCAGATGCCGGGTATGCACGGGCCGGCTCGCTGCTGGCGCTGCTGCTGGCTCCGGCGGCCTTGTTGCTGGGCTTGACGACGCCGGGCTACAGCGTGATCGGCCTGGGACTGACCGGCGTGCTGCTGGACTTTGCGGTGCAGATGAACATGGTCATCGGCCAGCGCGAAGTGTATGCACTGGACCCGGCCAGTCGCGGGCGGCTGAACGCGGTGTACATGACCAGCATCTTCCTGGGTGGGGCGCTGGGGTCGGCAGTGGCCAGTGCGCTGTTCAGCCAGTTTGGCTGGCAAGGTGTGGCGCTGGTGGGGGCAGGGTTGCCTGGCCTTGGATTGATCGCTTTTATGGCCAAAGCTTCCCGATCCTGACCGGTATGCGGTCCTACAAAGACCGTGCATATTTGTCCAGGTGCTATCGGCCAAGCGGCAGCGCCACGCCAATCAAGGCAAACAGGCTGCCGCAGCAGCGATTGAAACCTTTGCCACCCTTGGCCAGCCACGGCCGGATGCGAAACGCCAGGCGGGCCAGCACGTACTCGACCAGAAACTCCACACTGGCAAAGGTCGCCGCCATCACTACGAACTGCAGCATCAGCCCGCGTTGCGGGTCGATGAATTGCGGCAGGAAGGCACCATAGAACAGCAGCACTTTGGGGTTGGCCATGGCCGACAACAAGCCTTGGCGGAACAAACCCGCATTGCCGAGCCGTGCACTGCGCTCGGTCAATTCCAGATGCAGGCCCGGGCTGCGCCACAGCTGGATACCCAGCCAGACCAGGTAAGCGCCGCCTACCCACTTGAGCACGCTCAACACCGAAGCCGAGGTTTGCAGCAAGGCGCTGAGGCCAAACATGGCCAGGGCGATAAGCGCGCTGAAGCCAAACACGCCGCCAACAATGGTGAACAACGTACGGCGGGCGCCATACAGGGCGCCGTGAGTCAGGGCCAGCAGGCTGTTGGGGCCTGGTGTCAGCGACAGGCCGATGCTGGCCAGCAGGTAGATAAGCCAGGTGTCGAGTGCCATGGTGCAACGCCTTGTTGATTTGAAGGGTGCCAGTCTAGGGCGCGGTGCCCAGTCAGCAAGGGTATGATCTGGACATTGAATAGTCGTTTCTGGACGCAATGCCATGTTGCCTGATATCCGCCTGCTGATCTTGCCGTTACCGGATTTCGCCCTGCTGCCATTCGGCGGCTTTCTCGACAAATTGCGTTTCAGCGCCGACGACGAAGACTACAGCCAGCAGCGTTATTGCAGCTGGATTGTGGCCGGGCTCACGCTCGACCCGGTACCGTCGAGCAGCGGTGCAGTGGTGCAGGTCGAGGCGGTGGCCGGCCAGCTGGAACTGGCCAGTTTCGACTACCTGGTGGTGTTCGGCGGCCGCAATGCCATGGCTACAGCTGCGTTGGCGCCGCGCTACCAAACCTTGCTCAGGCAGGCCGGCAAAGCCGGGGTCAAGCTGGTGGGGGTCGACAATGGCGCCTTCCTGTTGGCCGCGTGCGGGTTGTTACGGGGGCACAAGGTGGTGGTGCACTGGCGTCACGAAGCCGAGTTTCGCGCCGCGTTCCCACAGTTGCAGGTGCTGCGCGATCAACTGTATTGCATCGACGCAAACCGTATCACCTGTGCTGGCGGCACGGCGGCCATCGACCTGGCGGTGGCGCTGTTGTCACAAGCCTGTGGGCGGAGCCGGGCGCTCAAAGGGCTCGCCGACATGCTGGTGGACGAAACCCGCGACAGCCGCCATGCCTTGCGTTCGCTGGAACTGGGCGCCGGCCAGGGGCGCCAGGTGCAGCGGGCACAGGCCCTGATGCGTCACCACCTGGGCACCCCGCTGGCGGTCGAGCAACTGGCCGCTGAACTGGGCATCAGCCGGCGCCAGCTGGACCGGCAGTTCCACGCCAGCCACGGCATGAGCGCCAAGGCCTGGTGGCTGGAAATGCGCTTGCAGCAGGCCCGCTGGCGCTTGCTCAACTCAAGCCACAGCCTGGCGCAGATTGCCGATGAGGTGGGGCTGGGCGATGCCAGCTACCTGGGTAAATGTGTGCGGCGTCGGTTTGGTTGTTCAGCCCTTGAGTTGCGGGCAGGCAACCCCCCAACCTGAAGCCGCTGCAAAGTTACTGCGGCGTCCCGAATAACCCCGTCCAGTAAATCCCTGCGTCACTCTTCGGGTCCACGGCATAGGCGGCACCCAGCTCACGGAAATCCGGGTTCATCAACGTGGCGCAATGCCCCGGACTCTCCAGCCAGCCATCAACCACCTTGTGCGCGGTGTCACGCCCGGCGGCGATGTTTTCACCGACTTGCTGGTACAGGTAGCCAGCGAGCTCCGCCCGGTCGCCGGGGGTGCGGCCATCCTTGTCGATGTGGTCGAAGAAGTTCTGGTTGGCCATGGCCCGCGTGTGGTTGGCGGCGGCCCCGGCCAGTACCGTGCTCCAGCTCAGGGCGGGGGCTGCGGCGTACGGCTGGCCGCCGCATTGGCGCGGCACCTTGCGGGCAGCGTTGATCTCTTGCAATACCTTCTGCCCCTCGGCCTGCCAGTCGCCCAGGCGACCGCTGAGCAGCGGCCGGGCCAGCACGATGCGCCAGTCGCGGCCCTCCTGGCTGACGCCGATATCGACGAACTGCGGGTCTAGCACCACTTGGCAGAAGCTTTCTTCGATGGCATGCATGGCCGCGCGCGCATCGCGTGGCCCCGACAGGCTGATGGCCTGCACGTTGACCATGGGGTAGGCGGCGCGGGTCATGGCCTGCTGCAAGTCACGGGTGCCCTCTGGTGACAGTGCCAGGCGGGTGTCGCTGTTGAGCGGTGGCAGCTCCAGCGAGGCTTCGCCACCGCAGGGCTGGGCCTTGCTGCGGTAGACATTGATCGAATCGATCAGCTGCGCCTCTTCGCCGGTGACAGCCAGTACCCCGGTCGAGACGACCAGGCCCAGCGACAAGGCGGCAAGGGATGACAGGACGCGCATGTGGATCTCCCTATGACTGGCAGCGTCGTGGTATGCGCTGCTCATCCTACACAAGCTGGGGGCTTTTGGCCCTAGCGGGTGCAAAGCAATGAAAACGCCGGCAATCGTTGCTGGCGGCAAAAGAGGGAGTAGACCACTGGTCGCTGGAAAAGTGCGATGAGTTGCTAATCATTCGTATCGAGCCAGGGCTTTCAGCCGTCTTGGCATCAACGGGCCAACGCGGGGTTCGGCTTGTAGAACAGGAAGTGCGTGGTCTGCGCAGTCTTGCGGTAGGCCTTGGCCCAGTCGGGGTGGACCGTACGGTCGTGGAAGTACAGCGCACCGCCGGTGGGGTCTTTCAATTGCTGGTTGAGCGCCTTGCGTGCGATCTCCTTGGCCACATCGTAGCGTTTCGCTTCCTCGACCTGGTCCGGGCGCCCGTCGCACCACCAGGAAAACTGGCAGGCCTTGGTCTCGACGCCCTGCTTGACCACGCCGCAGATGGTGTCGGGGAAACCATCATGCCCAAGGCGGTTGAGCACCACGCTGGCCACCGCCGACATGTCTTCGGCATCGGCGCCCTTGGCTTCCCAGTAGATGGTGCGGGCCAGGCAGGTGATGCTGTCGTCCAGGGGCGCCTGGCCGGTCGGGTCGACTGCCTGCGTTTCGCTTGAGGTCAGTTTTTCTGTTTTTTTTGGCGGCGGGGCATCGTTGACCACCTTTTTTTCCAGTACTTCGGCCTTGTCTTCGGCCACTGCGGCCTTGGCCGTGTCGGCTGCGTGCAAGGGGCCTGCGAGCAGGGCCGAGGTCAAGCCGATCACTATCCAGACAGGGCGCATGGCGAGGCATCCGAGTGGGGGCTGATTGCCAGTCTAGCCAAGCGTAAGCATTAATACCAAAGGCAGGGTGGCGGCGGCCGCTACGGTCTGCAGGGCAATAATGGTGGCCATCAGCGGGGCGTTGCCACCCATTTGCCTGGCCATTACATAGGAGGACGAAGCAGTCGGCAGGGCCTGGAACAGCACCGCCACCACGGCTGCCTGGCCACTCAGGCCCAGCACGCGGCACAGGCCCCAGGTGGTCAAGGGCATGATCAGGAACTTGAATGCTGACGCCGCCATCAGCGGCCGCACCTGCTGGCCCAGGCTGGCCCCACCCAGCGCTGCGCCCACACATAGCAGGCCCATTGGCAGGGCGGCCTGGCCCAGCGCCTTGACCGTGGGTTCGATGCCCGGCGGCAAGCCCAGCCCCGTTACCCGCAGCAGCAGGCCGCCGGCACAGCCGACGATCAACGGGTTGGCGAAGATTGCCCGCAGCACCGTGGCCGGTGAGCTGTGGCGGGCGCTGAAACGCGCGAACACCAGCACGCAGAGCAGGTTGACCAAAGGCACGATGGCGGCATTGGCCACTGCTGCAAGGGCAATCCCGGCGCTGCCGTAGAGGCCGGCGGCCAGGGTAGCGCCGATGTAGTTGTTGAAGCGGATACCGCCCTGGAAGACCGAGGTGAAGTCAGCGCCGTTGTGGTTGATTGCGCCCTGGTACAGCACCAGCAGCACGGCGCCGGCGAGGGTGGAGAGCATCAGCACGCCGACCATGCCCATCACCGGTACGCCATCGAGGTTGGCCGTGGCCAGGCCGTGCAGGAACAGCGAAGGTAGCAGTACGTAGTAGCTCAGGCGCTCGGCGCCGGGCCAGAAACTCTCGGCCAGAAAGCCGCGCAGGCGCAGGAAAGTACCCAGGGTAATCAGCAGGATGATCGGTAGCAGGGTGGTCAGCAGCAAGTGAAGCATGGTCGACGTTCCGTGGCCGGGTACGCGCACAGACTACTGCTGAGGGCTGATCTGTAAAAACGTTGTTTTCTGCACTGACTGTTGAGAAAAAATGCATGGTTTAGGCATTACGCGCTCCCACAGAGATCCCGCCAGGACAATCACTGCTTGCAACTACGCCTCAAGCGCAGTCTTCAACACCGCGCTCAAATGCCGCCGTTGGCTTTTCTCATGCTCCAGCAACACCACACGGCGGGTCATTTGCGGTTGGCCAAACGGCAGGCAGGTGGCCGGCGGCAGGCGTTTCAGGTCGTCGTCTGCCATGGGGATGATCGCGACACCCAGGCCCATGACGGCCATGCTTGCCAACGCTTCCTGGCTGTCCAGTTCCATCTGTTCGCTCACTTGCAAATGCTGGCGGCGCAGTTCCTGCTCGATCTGCCGCCCGGCCCAGGCACGCTTGTCGAAGCGCAGGAACGGTTGACTGGCGAGCAGCTGCGGTACGCTGTACCCGGCCAGTTCGGGGCTGGCGATGGCCCAGAAGCGGTCCTCGAACAGCGGTGTGAAATCCAGGCTTTGTGGGTATGGGCTGACCGGCTCAGTGGTGATTGCCGCGTCCAGCTCACCGTCCTCCACGCGGCGTGCCAGCTCCGCCGACATGCCCGAGGCCACGCTGATGTGCAACTGTGGGTGGTTGGCCTTGATCCATACCAGCGCCTTGGGCAAGCGCCGCGCCAGCACGGTATGGATCGCCCCCAGGCGCAGGCGGCCGCGCAGGCTCGGGCCGCTGGCCACAGCGTCGGCCAGTTCGTCGTAGGCAGCCAGGATGCTCTCGGCGCGGGCCACCGCCAACTGGCCTGCTTCGGTCAGCACCACCTGCCTGCGGCTGCGGTCGAACAGGGGGGCCTGCAACTCGTCTTCAAGGGTCTTGATGTGCAGGCTCACCGCCGAAGGGGTGAGGCTGAGCAGGTCGGCGGCACGCGCAAAGGTGCCGTGGCGGGCGATGGTTACCAGGGTGCGCAAGGCTTTGAGAGACATGCGGAGGAGGTCCGGTTACAAGCTGACAGGGCGGTATTGTCAGGCCCGGCCCTATCGCCGGCAAGCCAGCTCCCACAGGTACTCCACCGGCAGCGGCCATTGTGGTGACCCTGTGAAAGCTGGCTTGCCGGCGATAGGGCCGGTACAGGCCACATTGTTCAGCGCTCAATACGCCCATACGCCTGGCTGATCCGGTCGATCACCATGGCCAGGGCGACGATCGCCAGCCCGGCCTCCACACCTTGGCCGACATTCAAGGTCTGGATCCCCGCCAGCACATCCTCACCCAACCCGCGGGCACCGATCATCGATGCCACCACCACCATCGACAACGCCATCATTACCGACTGGTTGAGCCCGGCCATGATGCTTGGCAGCGCCAGCGGCAGGGCAATGCGCCGCAGCCGCTGCCAGCGGGTTGCCCCCAGGCCGTGTGCGGCCTGCAGCAACGAAGGGTCGATCTGGCTCAGGCCCAGTTCGGTCAACCGTACCAGTGGCGGCAGGGCGTAGATCAGCGTGGCGAACACGGCGGGTACCTTGCCCAGGCCAAACAGCATCAGCACCGGGATCAGGTAAACGAAGGCCGGCAGCGTCTGCATCACATCCAGTACCGGTAACAGCAGCCGCCTCGCCAGTGGCCGGGAAGCCAGTAGTATGCCCAGCGGCACGCCCACCAGCACGCACAGGCCGGTACTCACCAGCACCAAGGCCAAGGTTTGCAGCAGCTTGTCCCACAGCCCGAGCATCCCGATCAAGGCCAGCAGCGCCACCAGCACCGCGCTGCGCAGCAGGCTGCGGCTGGCGTGCCAGGCAAGCAGGCCAACCAGTAGCAACAGCAACCACCAGGGCAGCAGGCGCAGCAGGTTCTCCAGGCCGACCAGCAGTTGCAGCAGCTGGTCAGAAACCGCGCGCAACTGATCGCCGTAATTCAGCACCAGCCAGTCGACCAGCCTGTTTACGCTGTCAGCGAAAGAAAACTGCAGGGCTTGGGGAAAGCCGTTGCTCACAGGCTGCCCTCAACCTTGGTGGCAACCTCGGCAGGCAGCCAGGCTTTCCACACCTCTGGGTTGTCACGCAGGAAGGTGAGGGCGGCCTCGCGCGGTGGCGTGCGCTTTTCGCTCATGACGGCCAGCGCCTTGTTGAGCCGATCGATCGGCAGGTCGACCTGCTCGAACACCGCGACCAGGTCCGGGTAGCCATCACGGAAGGCCTTCGAGACACCAATCGACAGCTTCGCGGGGAGTGAGCGGCTGCCCTTCGGGCTGGGGTTCCCGGGATCGGTCAGCGTGGCCCACGCCTCGGCATCGAACGCTGGCTCTTGCAGGCGGATGAGTTTGTATCGCCCCATCAACGGGGTCGGGTTCCAGTAATAGAACAGCACCGGCTGGCCACGGCGGATGGCCGAGCCGATTTCCGCATCCATCGCTGCACCGGAGCCACTGCGGAAGTTGGTATACAGCTCATCCAGGCCATACGCCTTGAGTTTCTGACTGTTGACCGTTTCCGATGTCCAGCCGCTGGGGCTGTTCAGAAAACGGCCCTTGTCGGGTGACTCGGGGTCGCGAAATACCTGCGGGTAGCGCTTGAGGTCGTCGACGCTGCGTAGGTCGGGCGCCAAAGGCTTCAACTTGCGAGCAGCGTCGCCTTCGATCACGTACGCGGGTACCCACCAGCCTTCTTCTGCATGCTTGACCGTGTCGCCCAGTGCGAATACCTGGCCTGCCTGCTCGGCCTTGACCCAGGCAGGGCTGCGCCCGGCCCACTCTTCGGCGATCACCTGGAGGTCGTTGCGGGCCAGGGCCACTTCCATACTGACGGTGCTGCCGGGGAGGGTATCGGTGGTGTAGCCATACCCGCGCTCCACGATCAGCCGCAGGATTTCGGTGGTGAGGGCACCGCTTTCCCAGCCGATGGCACCGAAATGGATCGGTGGGCGTTGCTCTGCCGATACAGCGTTGTGGGTGTTGGCCAGGCCTACGGCCAGCATCAGGCCGGCCAGCAGCGTTGAAAACTTGTTCATCCAGACCTCGTCGTTTGCCGCGCCTTGGGGGTGGGGGCAAGTGTAGACGACGAGCTGTTGGCGGGGCTCGGGGCCGCGCGGGGCGGCCCCGTTTGCCTCAGACGCGGAACTGGTCCATCAGCGCCTGCTGCTGGTTGGCCAGGCTGTTCAGGGACTGGCTGACACGCGCTGACTCGTTGGCCTGCCCCGACAGCGATTCGGTGACATCGCGGATGGTTGCCACGTTGCTGTTGATCTCTTCGGCCACCGCGCTTTGCTCTTCGGCGGCCGAGGCGATCTGCAGGTTCATGTCGGTGATCACCGTCACCGCCTGGCCGATACGCTGCAACGCAGTCACGGCCTGGCCAACCTGTTCGACACCTCCCTGGGCCTGACGGTGGCTGTTGTCCATGGCACCGACCACTTCGCGGGTGCCGTCCTGCAAGGCCTCGATCACCTGGCGGGTTTCTTCTACCGACTCCTGGGTGCGTCGGGCCAGGTTGCGTACTTCATCGGCAACCACGGCAAAGCCACGGCCGGCTTCACCCGCGCGGGCTGCCTCGATGGCGGCGTTGAGCGCCAGCAGGTTGGTCTGTTCGGCAATCGAGCGGATCACTTCCAGCACCGAACCGATCTTTTCGCTGTTCTGCGCCAAGCCTTCGACTTCGGCCATGGCGTTGCTCATGTCGGCGGCCAGGGCATCAATGCTTTGGGTGGTGCGGTCGATCACTGCCAGGCCTTCGCGGGTGGCCTGGTCGGCATCGCGGGCGGCCTGGGCGGCTTGCGAAGCGCTGCGCGCCACGTCCTGGGCCGTAGCGCTCATTTCGTGCGAGGCCGTGGCCACCTGGTCGACCTGGCGGTATTGCTGCTCCATGCCGGCGCTGGTTTGCGTGGCAATTGCCGAGGACTGGTCGGCGGTGCCTCGTGCAGCCTGCACCGAGCGTTTGACCTCGGCGATGGTCGGCTGCAACTTGTCGAGGAAGCGGTTGAACCAGCCGGCCAGTTCACCCAGCTCGTCCTGCTTCTGGTAGGTCAGGCGGCGGGTCAGGTCGCCTTCGCCGCTGGCAATGTCCTTGAGCATGGCGGCCACGCCGAGGATCGGCCGGGTAACGCCGCGGGCCATCAGCCACACCATCAGCAGGCCGGCAATGGCTGCCGCCAGGCCCAGGCCCAGCTCCAGCAGGGTGCCACTGGTGTTCAGCGCGTCCAGTTCCTGCTTCAGTGTTTCGGCAGGCCCGGTCAGGGCATTTTCCGGCACATCCAGCAGCACGCCCCAGGGTTGCGCGTCGGGGATCGGCCGGAACGCGGCCAGCACCTTCAGACGCTGCTGGTCGTGCAGGATGGTCATCTTGCCATCAGCCAGCTTGCGTACCAGTTCGGCGCCCTTGGCCGAGTCCACCTGGTCGAAGCGCTGGGCCAGCTTGCTGGCATCGGCGCTGTAGCCGGCCAGCAGGCCGACCGGGCTGAGGATACCGACAGTGGTACGGCCCTCGTACAGGCTGCGGCTGGCCTCTTGGCTCAGGGCCTGAAGGCTGTTGAGGTTAATGTCGATGGACAGGGTGGCAATGATCTTGCCGTTGACCGCCAGCGGGAAGACGATGCTGGTCATCAGCACCTGCTGGCCATTGATGTCATAGAAATAGGGCTCTACCACGCACACCTTGCCGGTCGTACGCGGGCACACCCACCAGGTGTTGGCCGGCTGGCCGCTGGGGCCGATCTCGGTGTTGGCCATATCGTGTTCAGGCAGCGCCATGGCGGTCAGCTGGCCAGCGCGCGGCTGCGACCAGTACAGGGCAAAGCGCCCGGTTTCGTTGCTGCCCAGCTCTGCCTTGCCGGCGAACAGGCTGTCCTTGGTGTCCAGCGCGTTGGGCTCGAACACCAGCGACAGGCCGAGCAGGTCGGGGTTGGCCTGCAGGGCGGTGCGTACCTGGCGGGTCATGTCTTCACGCAGGTCAAACGCGTCGAGGTAGCGCTTTTCTGCCTGTTCGCGCAGGAACAGCACCTGGCGGGCGAAGCCGGCGCCGTACTGGTAGGCGTCCATGAACTGGCGACGGATGTTCAGCGCTTGCACTTCACCCTGCGACTCGATGCGTGATTGCGCCGCCTCGGTCAGCATCTGCATGCTGCTGGCCTTGACCAGGTCCGAGCTATGGTCCATCCGGTACAACGACAGGCCGACGAGCAAGGTGACGATGCCAGCCAGGCAAAGGCCGGCGAGCAGGGTGATCTTCCACTGGATGGAAAGTTGGCGCAAAGGCATGGGGGCGGATCCCTTTTTTTGGGCACTAAGGGTTATGGCTTTGGGGCTAGGTTGGGCGGGGAGCCCAACAGCTTATCGGCCCTTTCATTTTTTTCTTTATTCAAACATTCAATTTAAAACCGACCTTCTGTGAAATCCGCCGCAACATGGCGCTTTTGACATCTGCCGCCCACTGCTTCAGAGTGCGCGCTTTTTTCTGTCGTAATGAGGTAAGCCAACCATGAATGCAGTGATCGCCGCGGTCGGCATCATGCTGATACTCAGCCTGTCCCGCGTGCACGTGGTCATCGCCCTGATCATCGGTGCCCTGGTAGGTGGGCTGGTGGGCGGCCTGGGCATCGAAGGCACGCTCAAGGCGTTCAACGGTGGCCTGGGCGGTGGCGCCACGGTTGCCTTGTCCTATGCGCTGCTGGGCGCTTTTGCCGTGGCCATTGCCAAGTCCGGCCTGGCCCATGCCTTGGCTGACCGTGCACTGGCCATGATCGATCGCCAGGGCCACGCCAATGGCGGCAAGGTCAAATGGTTGATGATCGGCCTGATGCTGGTGGTGGCAGTGTCGTCGCAGAACATCCTGCCCATCCATATCGCCTTCATTCCGCTGCTGGTACCGCCGTTGCTGTATGTGCTGACCCGCCTGCGCATCGACCGTCGGCTGATCGCCTGCGTGATCACCTTCGGCCTGATCACCCCGTACATGTTCCTGCCGGTGGGCTTCGGCAACATCTTCCTCAACGAAATCCTGCTGGCCAACGTCGCCCGTGCCGGTGTCGACGTGAGCGGTGTCAACGTCACCCACGCCATGGCCATCCCGGCTGCGGGCATGTTGGCCGGCCTGCTGCTGGCAGTGTTCATCAGCTACCGCAAGAAGCGTGACTACGACCTGGCGCGCATCGAACAGGTGGAGCAGGTGAGCGTGCAGTACAACCCGCTGACGCTGCTGGTGGCGGGGCTGGCAATTGCCGCAGCGTTCATCGTCCAGTTGTTGCTGGACTCGATGATCATCGGTGCCATGGTCGGCTTCCTGATTTTCTCGCTGTCAGGCATCGTCAAGTGGAAGGACACCGACGGCCTGTTCACCGAGGGCATGAAGATGATGGCCATGATCGGCTTCATCATGATTGCCGCCTCGGGCTTTGCCGACGTGATGAAGGCAACCGGTGAGGTGAAGAGCCTGGTGGAAGCCTCGGCCCAGTGGATCGAGCACAGCAAGGGCATCGGTGCCTTGCTGATGCTGCTGGTGGGCTTGCTGGTGACCATGGGCATCGGCTCGTCGTTCTCCACCGTGCCGATCCTGGCCGCGATCTTTGTGCCACTGTGCGTGCAGCTGGGCTTCGACCCGCTGGCCACCGTTTGCATCGTCGGTACTGCCGGTGCCTTGGGGGACGCAGGCTCGCCGGCCTCGGACTCGACCCTGGGGCCGACCTCGGGCCTGAACGTGGATGGCCAGCACCACCATATCTGGGACACCGTGGTACCGACCTTCATCCACTACAACCTGCCATTGCTGGCGTTTGGGTGGGTGGCGGCGATGACGCTGTAAGGGGCGAGGGGGTCAGCCCTTGTCGGGCGGCGGCGAGATGCGGTTGAGCACGGTGCTGCCGTCCTTGCTGCGGGTGAGGTAGACCGGCAGCACCTTGGGCAGGTTGTTGACCAGGCGCGCGACCTCACGGGTGTTGTAGATACCACTGATGCGAATGCGGCCGGTGCTGGCATCTGCCAGCTGGAGCGGCGCGTCGAGGTAGCGGTTGATCACCGGCAGCGCCTGTTCCAGGCTCAGGTTGTCGAGCACCAGCTTGCCGCTGCGCCAGGCCAGGCTGTTGCCGTAGTCGTCGCTCTGTTCAAGCTGCGGCTCGAAGTCGCCCTTGTGATAACTGGCCTGCATCCCAGGGCCCAGACGGTAGCCACCGGTGGTGCCGTCGCTGGACACCAGCACCGAGCCTTCCACCAGCGTGACCTTGACCTGGTCCTGGTATTTCCACACGTTGAATTGGGTGCCAGTGACTCGGGTCTGGCCCCGGCCTGCATGCACGATGAACGGGTGGCTGCTGTCGTGCTGCACCTTGAAGAACGCCTCGCCGCGCTTGAGCGTGACCTGGCGCTGGTCCTTGTAGTTGAGGTAGGTCAGCTCTGTGTGGAGGTTGAGCTGTACGGTGCTGCCGTCGCTCAACTCCACGGTCTGCATGCGGTCGCCGGCTTCGAAATGCTGGTAGTGGTTGGGCAGCCAGCCTTGTTCCCAGCCCATCCAGCCGGCCAGCGGCAGCACGGCCAGGGCGATGGCGGCGGCAGATGCCAGCGGGCGCCAGTTGCGAGGGCGGGCAGGTTGACGGGTGGGTGGGTTGAAGTCGACGACGGTGGCGTTGCGTGGCAACAGGTCGGCGGTTTGCCAGATCTCCAGCATTGCCTGGTATTCCTCGGCATGCCGCGGGTCCGCCGCCAGCCAGCGGGCAAACGCCTCGCGCTCGGAAGCCGTGCAATCATCGGCGTGCAGGCGCATACACCAGTGCGCGGCGGCGTCGGTGATGGCATCGTCAGGGCTGATGTTGAGGCGGTCGTGATTCATTGCGGCTCCGGATTTTGCGTATTCTACCCTTGCTGGAGGGCTCCCGAGAACCGACGTAATGGCGAATGACTATCAGTTGTGACTGTTTTTCGTCAGATTTGCAACGGTTTTTCAGCGTTTGAGAACCCTTCGCGGGCGGCAAGGGAGGATGAAATCCCTGGCGCTGCCTTGCAGCCCATCGCGACACAAGGAGTCGCGTCCCCTGTAGATACTCTGTTGGCGGTCAAGCTTTTCTAAGGTGTTCAGAGCTGAAAAGCTTGGCCGTATCAAATGGTTCATCGCCGCGCATGCATGCCCATATGCCTGTCAGGTACTTGCGCATGACAGCGGCGATCGCTTGCATTTTTTTCTTCCCCCTGCTGACCAGCGATTCATAAAAGGCCTTCGCGTAAGGATCGCAGCGCACCGCCGTCAGCGCCGGCATGTACATGGCCGCCCGTAAATAGGCATTCCCGCTTTTGCCGAGCCGACCAGGTTTATCAATGCTTGTCCCCGACTGTGTCTGTCGAACATCTAGACCAGCATGACGAGCGACCTGAGAGGACTTGAGCATTTGAGGAAGGGTGGTCAGCTCAGCCAAGGCAGCAAGTGCCGAGACTTCTCCCATTCCCGGGCCCGCTAGTAACTGCTTGTACTGCCGGTTAAGCGTCGGACACTGAGCGATCAACTCACGTCCGGCTTTGCGGAAACGCTCAATGCGATTGTCCAAAGTGGCAATCGCTTCCTCTTGATCTTCGATCAGCATCGACACGGTCGTAGCGGTCGCCTGCAATGCATGCAGCTCATTCTTCGCCCTGGTGCGGTGCCCGACCAGACGATTGATGTGCCGGCCAAGAGCCCTCAGCTCAAGCTGTACGGAGCTTGGCGGTGTCCACAAGCGCGGTGTCATACGTTCACCGTACTCGGACAGCAACTGAGCATCTATCGAGTCAGTTTTACTGTTCACCAGCATCAGCTTGGCGAAATTATGGAAGCTCTTGGGGTTGATCACCGAAACAGGAAGGTCCGCAGCATGCAGCTCAAGGGCCAGGTCCAGGTAATAGATTCCGGTCGCCTCCATCACGATCGACTTGGGCTTGAGCGCCTGCAGCTTTTTCACCGCTGCCTTACGACCAGCAGGGGTTTGAGCGATATCCCACTGTCCAGCGGGACGCCCATCTTTACGCACCCCAACGATCGACGTACGAGAACCAATATCCAGGCCCACACAGACATTCATTCTTCCCACTCCCAAGCGAGTTAGGTAACAATGGCCTCCGGTTCCCCGACCTCGAACTTCATGCCGCTGCAACCTTGTAATGCGAAGTCCGACTTGTCGGCTTCTCGATACTCTTCGTAGTGGGCAATGAGGCGGGGGGCCTCTCTACAGACAAGGTCAGGGGCAAACCCTGCCTTCAGGAGCGATCGGCCTCCCCGGAAGTGCTTCTATAGCCTGACGAGAATAACCTCTCTCATCAGGCTAGGCACAACATACAAGGAGC
>NZ_SSOI01000020.1:0-145165 GCF_029873175.1 Pseudomonas sp. BN505 | reverse complement strand
AAATGCGATCAGCATGACTACAACTCAATCAGCGAAGGGAAGTCTCAAGCACAAGCAACAGGGTTCTGCGGCCGCTCGCCCATTTCGGCAAGGCGCAATGCATCGGGGCTCAACCATTCCTGGTTGGCATCGACCACTCCCTTCAGCATCGCGTCCACCCACTGAGGCAGTTCGGGGTGCAGTCGGTAATACACCCATTGACCCTTGCGGCGATCCATCAGGATTCCAGCCTCGCGCAACTGGGCAAGATGACGGGAGATCTTCGGCTGGCTCAGCTCCAGCGCGTGGGTAAGTTCGCAGACACAGAGTTCGCCTTCACGGGCGATCAGCAGGGTCATCCGGGCCCGGGTGTCATCAGCCAGGCATTTGAAAACGATGGGGGGAGTCAGTGTTTCCCGCATGTGCCCTCCTGAGGAATGTATGCACGGCCAATATCTGGAAATTCGAATATATGATGATTCGAATATACGGTAAAGCAGATATTTACAATCGCCTCGCCTTACGGGACGTCATAGAACTGGAAAAAGCCCGCGCTCTAGGCCCTATACTGGCCGTCGATACCATCCCCAGAGTTCCCAATGAACCGGTCTGATATCTCTGTCCGATTGCTTGATACCGATCAAATCCAAGGCCTAGCTGCGCATCTGACTGCTGCGGGCTTGCCGACCCAAGACCTTTTGCAGCCCGGTCGAATGTTCTATTCCTTTCACCGGGGAGAAACGGAGCTGGGATACGGGGGCATTGAAGGAAGCGGTCGGACTCGTCTGATTCGCTCACTGGTTGTCGTACCGGCCCAGCGAAAGTCAGGGATCGGTAACCTGCTGCTCAGAGCACTTGAGCGAATAGCGGAAGCTGACGGAGCCCAAAGCCTTCATCTGCTGACCACAACAGCACCCGACTTCTTCGCGGCTCGGGGATATGAGCAGAGAGACCGATCCCAAGCCCCAAAGGCAATTTCCAGTTCGGAGGAGTTCAACAGCCTCTGCCCGACGTCTGCGGTTTACATGGTGAAGGAGCTTGGCGACATAAACTCGGTGTCACCACAGGTAACTCGCCTCCACGGACGTCAGTGAGTTCATTCTCAGGTGTCCCAGGAACGAGTCCTGCGCCCCCCGAAAGATGTCGAACTGAATCGACCTCGTTTTCGTAGACACCTCGAACGGCTGCAAAGGGTCGATTCCTGCCGGTCGAGACGTACCCGTGCGCTGGTTACATCCGAGGCAAATTGCTGGTCAAATCAGGTGTGATTTCCCAGCTGTCACCCGATGATCCGGCATTGATGCGATCTGGTTGGCCACCGGGCCTATGGGTATCCCAATCGCGCATGACATTTGGCGGAACGCTTACGATGGCTTCATGCCTGAGTCTGGTGAGTCCTAGGCGCAAGCAGACGGACAGTGCGTCGCGAGATTGGCACCGGACTTGATCAGGGGGCACACTAGCCTAGAGCCTGGGGAACCAGAGCGCATCCAGTGAGAGAAGAACCTACCGCTGGATATATTCGGCCGAAGGCCGGTTGTCTGCGGGACGTAGAGTGGTCCCGCCTCCAAGGGCAGATGCAGGAAAGCAAGGTGCAGGATCCGCACATTGCTCCCTTGAGCCCAGAGAGTCCTCCTGACGCGGCACATCTTGATTGTGGCTTTCGTAGCTCAGTATGGACGGTCGGTCGCAGTCGGGCTTGGACCCACGCGTGCAGCGCAAGTCCGCCTAAAGGTCTTCAGGTCAGGTCTTGAGCAATGAGCGGAGAGAGATAAGGGCTGACTGAGACCCGCATTTCATGCGGCTTATAGGACTTTATAGGCGATTATAGATCGATTATAGAAACCGCTCTGAGCGGCTCCTATGCTGATCCGCTCTACGACTGGAGGGATGACTTACTCGTCAACCTCTCTCAGCTCCTTCGCTGCTTCGTTGAGCAGAAGCCTGGCTTCCCCACCGATAAATTCGGCTTCGACCAAGCAGGCCAGCGTCACTGGAGAGACCTCCAAAACATCGCACAGCGCACGAAATGTGCTGAGCGACGGCGAGTATTCGCCCTTTTCGAGATTCCTCACATACCGGGCCGTCGCCGCAGGTTCGAATTGCTCTTGGGTCAGCCCCCTCTGATGGCGAAGTCGCCGGAAGACAGCCCCAAATGCCAATTTATAGTTCATAGCGCTTGGATGGCTAAAAGGAAGCATTGAACCTATTGCCAGCTCGCAGGAACAGGCAGTATCCTGCCGCTTGCTGAATTTTCGGCTTCTTCGACTTTTTCCGAATCTTGGACGTGCTCAATTTACTGAGCTTCCGGGACGGCGACCTGCATCCAAATTTTAATAACTGGAGAGTGTAAATATGATAAACGCCAGTGAGGACTTTATTAAAAATTATCCCATGATTTTTGCCCAGTCCCGAGAAAACCCGTTGGGAGTCCATTACTGGGGGATAGAGTGCGGGAGCGGATGGTTTGGGCTGTTGGAAGCACTATGCGAGCGTGTTCAGGCGCACGTAGATCACCAGAAAATCGAGCAAGTAGTTTTTAAGCAGGTGAAAGAAAAGTTTGGTGATCTCCGCATTTATTATTCGGGTGGTGATGAATACATCAATGCGGCAATTGATATGGCGGAGGCTTTCTCTGCAATTGTATGTGAGAACTGTGGTGCTCCGGGGGTAAAGCAGCGGTTGAAGGGCGGGTGGATTAAAACAGTATGTCAGGCGTGCATCAGCGAGTTTGAGTCGCGAGTTTAATTCTGGAGGCAGTATGTTTCATACAATGATGGGTGCTCGCGTTATGAACCTATTTGATGAGCATGAAGCGCCAGAGTGGAGGTTTGTATTTCACTCGCTCAATATCGAATGGTTCTATATTACGAAAGTTGAGTGGCAGGATGATGAGCCAGTTGGTGAGCACATGCTGTTGATCGGTGATGTCGCTGAACTTCAGCTCTTGCTTTCCGCAAAGCTTCAATCAACCTCGATCTCAAGCATCTACCTGAATACGCCAGGGCATATGAATCTTAGCGAGCGCCGTGAACAGCATTTGCTTTTGAAGATAGAGGAAGTAGCCGACGTGTATCCTGGCTGCGCGAATATAAATCACATCTACACTATCTGGAGAAATGGGCCGGTAGAAGTCTATTCCGATCAACCTGGAGACTGGATCAACAATGAAAGGGTCGTCCTCTATGACGTAGGTGGAGATTACCTTAAGTCTGTCGAAGCTGAACAGCTGGAATCCACAAAACGTCAGGCATCTATCATGCAGGTCGCAGCTCGCATCCATAAAAATGATGCGAGTGCGTCGAATTTGTGGCTGCTCACTAGCATCGTGGAATTGGGTGCGCGGCGGCCAATCGATATGACTTCGCCGATGGAATATGACTGGCTTCGAAGCTATATCAGCAAAAAATATGCTTTATAAACATAGGGGAGACTGAAGCATGTTTCGTATCATGGCTGTTACAGATGAGCACCTGCTTGATAAGATCAAGGTTTTGCTGGCGGAAAGGTCCAGGATTAAATTCGGATACCCAATCTTTCTGCTCCGCTCCATGGTGTCCTCTCCAAGGCTCAAGGATTTGTATGTGAGAGACTTCTCGATTGATGGGTTGGTCGAGGTCGGGGACAGCTATCTTGATAAATTCACAATGCTTGCTGATCAGCCTCAGAAAACCTACGGGATCAATATCACTCAGTGGAAGTCTGTGGAAAGCGGGGCAACATTCGTTGACGAGTTTCATTTTCGTGACACGTCAGTGATTAAGCTTCAGGTCTGGGCTTTTGATCCGAACACCTTGACACCGGAGCAGTTACGGATTGCAGTTGCGGTGAGCTTTACCGAGCTTGAGATTTTTGATGAGCCACGTCTCGCATTAGCGCTGGATGAGCTTCTTGAGGATATACCGGTTACGACTGATTATGAGTACAAGTTCGGCAGGTAGGCGTGGACTCCTCACACTCTCTTGTGTCTCTGGTCTTCAACTTTTGGAAAGGTGTCGCATAAGTCTTAAGATACGCGACATTCGTACCTAGTCCAAAGTTTCTAGGTTTCTGGTGTCGCGTAAATTAGTCGCAAGTTGTGCTATTCTAAAATCGATAATTGCGACATGTGAGGAGTGATAAATTGAACATTGGCTACGCCAGAGTATCGACAACAGGCCAGGAACTTGAAATTCAAAGGGAGATGCTAATTTCGGTCGGGTGTTCCCGGATTTTCGAGGAGAAGATCAGTGGAGCTAAGATTGACAGGCCTCAGCTAGTCAGGCTGCTTGATCATCTCCGGGAGGGAGATGTGCTGGTGATTACTCGACTAGACCGCCTTGCGAGATCGACGCTTGATCTTCTTTCAATAGCAGAGCGTTTAAATGAGGTTGGCGCAGGTCTGCGATCCCTTGCTGAGCCCTGGCTAGATACCACGACCTCGGCGGGTCAGATGATCCTGACGATATTCGCCGGGATCGCTTCATTTGAGCGTTCCCTCATTATTGATCGCACCCGCACGGGCCGAGAGGCGGCGATGCGTAGAGGCGTGAAATTCGGACCTAAGCATTCCCTCAATGCCCAACAGATTGAGCACGCGATGCAACTGGTGGGGGATGGTAAGCCGGTGTCGCAGATTGCGTCCCTACTCGGTGTGCACCGTTCGACGCTGTATAGGTCCCTCAATCGCTCGATGCCCGAGCTACCCACTCGGGTTGAGTGCGCGAGAGAGGTTTACGATTAGCCGTTCCGGCTGATCTACCCAGGGCCCACTAGGTGCCTTCCTGTGTTGCATTGAGCCAAGCCTGATGGACCCCCTGGGCCGACTACGGATTCCAAAGCCTCAATCGCTCATCCGAAGCGTGCGCCATTCCTGAATGCCAAAGTGCTAGTATCCCGACCAGTACGGTTGCTAGTGGCTCGTGTCTGCAAGGAGATAGGCATGTCATGGAAAATTAAGCTTGAGGATGCTCCCGATGGCTTTGGTGAATGGCTAGAAGTAAGTAGCTCAAAGCCTAACTGGAATGATTTTACCTATAACTATCATGCAACTGTGTATTTCAGTTACGCAGGTGAGTGGATATTCCTCAGTGCGTACCTACTCCCGGTTAATGTCAAGGAGATCAAGCCATTCTCTTATCTTTCACATGCCCCTGATGGAGATCTCTATTTCTTTGTAAGCCTTTTAGCAAATCCGGATCAATACAAGCATCTAGCTAAAAAAATGCCTTTTGATAGGATGAATTACCTGCTCACGGCTCTGCATGATGTGTCGTATGATCGCTATATAGGTGCGGGGAAATATGAGCATATAATCCAAACAGAGCCTTTTAGGTTGGGCGTTCTGCGAAGTCATAACGCATATCTATCTTTGATAAACGGATATGGCGGCGCATATATACAGCCTCCAATGGGCGACGCCAAGGTCGCGTTCAGTTTCTCGACTGGCCTTCCTGGTGTGCTCAACTCTGTAACCCTTGATGTCAGCTATCGCCATCATCAGTACTTTGATGACAGGGTACACTGTCTTATAGGTGTAAACGGGACAGGAAAAACCAATCTTCTCGCTCGCCTCGCAGTGACGCTCGCGTCTACTTCCAATGCGGCTCATAGTTGTCCGCCGGTACTCATCTCCTCAGAGAATAAAGTACTTAGCCAGTTTGATGGTGCCTCGTTTAATGCCGATGGGGGATTTAGATTCAATCGCGTTGTGTCTTATTTTTCCGACCCTTCATCACCTTTGCCGCGCTTCAGTACCATGGGCGCATTCGAGTATCATGCATTTAATACGACAGCCAAAAAAGAGAGCAAGCAGTTCTATCAGAATCTCTCCTATCTCCTAGTTACACTGTTGCGCGATACAGATAGTAAGTTTGATCAGTCAAAAAGTAAAATTTTAACAGACGCTCTATCGGGCATCATGCCGATGCATTTGCTAGCAATACCTGTCACGGCAGACTGTCCTGATTACTGCTGTGTAAAAGACGGCGACGGTAGAAATTGGAGCTTTACCAGTCAGATGACTGGGGAGCAGCGCTTCTTAGATATATTGGGAACAATCGATACAGAGCGAGAGCCAAGTTTTTTAACTTTAGATACAAGGCTGGTAATAGAACTCAGCAGCGGTCAGCGCAGCATGTTTCACTTCGCCCTGCATTTTCTAACTTTGGCGGGATATGGTACTTTGCTGCTGATTGATGAGCCGGAGACCTATCTGCATCCTAATCTTGTATCTGACTATATGATGTTTCTGTACAAGATATTAGAGCGAACTTCATCGCTCGCAATTGTCGCGACTCATTCGGCGTATGTCGTGCGCGAAGTCCCTACTCACTGCGTACATATTCTGGAACGTACCGGTCAAACAGCCTCTATCAGCAGGCCATATCTTCAAACGCTAGGGGCAAATGTAGCGGAGATTTCTTTGGCCGTATTTGGTGATAGCACCGTTGACGCTTATCATCGAAAGGTCACAGAGACAATTGCTAAAACTAATATGTCCTTTGAGCAGGTTGTCGCGGCCTATCAAGACATTTTCAACATTGATATGTTGATGGAAATAAAAGATCGCATGAGCAAACCTAGGGAGTTTGATTGACTATGCGTTCGTTCAGTCACTCTAGTGTTATTGACGATTTGGCCACTCTCGACGCATTGACTACAGGCATACCCTTTCTGTACGGGTGCTTTCCAGTGATTGAAAATGCTTATAAGGCCTATGTGAACTGCGCCGGATCTCCACAGTTAAAGGCGGTGGGATTGTCTTTAGGGCAGACAGTTTGCTTGCATAAGGCATACGATGGTGGGGCAAAAAAATATGGGCTCGATTGGATTCCAAAACTCAGGGATGTCTTGATTTGGTCTTGTCCGATGTGTGGGAGTTCAATGGTTTGGACGGTAGAGCATTATCTGCCAAAAATGCCTTTTCCTGAATTTTCTGTGTTTAGCTGGAATCTAATACCATCGTGCATCTCGTGCAATCAAAGGCGAGGAAGTAAGCACGTGAATGGAGTAGGTTACCAACTTTTGCATCCAATGTTTGATAATGTGATATTGGGCAAATTGAAACTCGTAACCCGATTCGATACTGCGGGCTCGGTAACGCAGTTCGAGCTTGGGTTTAATGAGTCAGCGTTCAGTGTTCCCGAACAGAGGCGCATCTCTGCCCATATAAAAATGTGTGTAGATGCGCGAGCCTTCAAGCTTGCGACTCAAGTGCAGATCAGTACCGTGGCCGTCCGTGTAGCAGCGAAGAAGCTGGTGGATTGGAAGCCGGTGATACAAACCGAGCTGGAAATTATGGAGTCGGCTAATCAGGGCTATGGTTGGGCAGCGTCTTGCCTGAGAGGACTGCTCGAAGTCAGCGAGATACAGCTGAGTAGCATTCTCACGCCGAAGATCTTGAAGTAAACCCCAGCGGCACCTCAGGAGGTAGCGACCTGAAGGCTAGGGAGTGTGCAATCTGTAAGCACCATGACCTAGGTACTGAAGACCAGCAGCAGAAGCTGCTGGATTTGCCCAGCGGGTGCCGGGTTCTTGGGTGCGCTCTCTCGGCAAGGTGATGTTAGAGTGAGCGTACCCCATGAGGGTTGTGTTTTTCGTACAGCCCAGCAATTCCCACTCGTTGAGTAAATAATGACCTGCTTCTCTTTTCGTGCAGATGCCATCCAAGACGTCTTTGAATTCGTGCTGGCTCCAGGTATGCGGCCTCTCCAGCGGCTGATCATTCTGCCAGACCAGCACTTCCCGGATGTCGAAGTGGAAATCGAGACGGATATGCCGGAGGGGGAATTGAGGCTCATCATCGCCGGTCTAGAGGATTGCCATGTCATCGCAGATACTTTCCTCGCATGTGATCTGAAATCGAACGCTCTCCAAAGGGGTGAAGATCCAGATCCACTCCCTGTCCAGCCAGAGTTTTAAGCGAATGGGAAAGAGCTACGTTCTTGAAGCAGCGCGGTTCCTCGATTATTACTTGGACGACGCGGTCGAGGCTGAATATGCCGTAATGCTGAGCGCACCGTGGGGGGCGGGAAAGACCCACTTCATTAAGAAGTATCTTGAGGAGCGTTCCAGGAGGACGTCTAGTGACGAAGGTATGTGTTACTTGTACGCAAGCCTGTACGGCATCACGTCCACTTCCGCGATCAATGATCAGTTCTTTGCGCAGCTTCACCCCCACCTGACCTCAAAGGCCTCGCGGCTCATAGGCACCATCGCAGGCAGCCTGGCGGAGAAATTCGCCGGGGCGAAGAATAGTGGCCAGATTTTTCAGGACCTGGTTTTGAAGCTGGAAGGCAAGGTTCTGGTCATTGATGATTTGGAGCGGTGCTCCATGAAGATTCCCGATGTGATGGGATTCATCAACACACTTGTCGAGCATGAGCGCCTCAAAGTCATCATTTTGGTCAACGAGGAAGAAATACCCGATGGCCAGCGTGACGAGTACGCGAGGCAGAAAGAAAAGCTGATTGGCAAGACGATCACGGTCAAGGCTGATCCGGGGGAGGTCCTGGAAAAACTCCGAGCAGGTCTGAGTTCGAGCACTGCTCGGGAGGTTGTTGAGCGTGAGCAGTCGGCGTTGCTGAGCACATTCACTGCTTCGGGTAAGCCGAATTTTCGAAATCTGCGTGCCGTGCTTGGTGACTATGAGCGCCTGATCGAGGCCGTTGACCCGCGCCTAAAGGGGAAGCCTGAGGCTCTGAAGCAGCTTTTGCTATATATGATCGCCACGGGTAGTGAGTCGCGAACCGGCACATTAACCAAGGAAACCCTTCAAAATCTTCCGACTACCCGATTTGCCGTTGCACGCATTGGCGCTCAAGGTGCAAAAGGGGCGGGGGAGCAGCCGTTTGAGCTGCTGGCGAGCCGATATCCTGATGTGCAATGGACGGACCCTATCATCGGTCCGAAGCACCTTAGCGAACTGTTCTTCACCGGGAATATAGAGGTGTCGGAGATAAATGACATCCTTGCCCGCCATCCGGAGGTAGTTGGTCATGCTGAGGTTCCTGCGTGGAGGCTGCTATGGAATTGGACTCAGCTGTCAAAAACGGAGTACGACATTGCCGCCCCCGCGCTGGTAAGAGCGTTGGCCGAGGGAAGGTACAACCATCCTGGTGAGATCCTGCACAGCGCAGGCATCATCCTGACGTTGCGAGAATATGGCGATCCGCTGCTTGGCCAAGGAGTGGAGGTCGTGTCCTATTTCGCTGGCTACGTCTCTAAGCAGCTTGAGCAAAATACCCTGAAGCCCAACAAAGGCGCATTTGGGTTTGATGGCACGGGCGCAGCTGGGCTCGGCTATTCATCGTTCAGCAGCCCAGAATTCCAAGCGATTTACTCGGTGGTCAAGCTTGCGTGTGAGGAAATGGGGCGTAGGCGCATGGCACAGGTTGCAGATTGCTATATTGCTCGCTTGAGAGATGATCCCAGTAGCTACACCTCACTGTACGAATACGGCTTAGAGGATGGTAATTACGGCGGTGTCGCCTTCCTTCACCACATTGAGGCCGCTGACTTCGCTACCCTGCTCATCACAGACTCATGTTCGAACGACCATCTTTTTGCGAGTCTGATTAAACGTTTCGAGCACGACCACCCTGTTCGAAACGCACTTTTGGACGAATATGACTGGACTGACGAATTAAGAAAGCAGCTTCTGGTGATAGTTGATGCAGAGGTCGCTCCCTTTGGGGGAATGCTACGACAGCGGGTTAAGTACTACTTTGGGAAAATAGCTGAGGGAATCGGTCGTTCCTTGCCAGGCGATTGAGTCCCGCTGGGTAATGCAGGCGAACTTGAAGTTCGCCGCTCGCGCAAGCGGTTACGCGTCATCGGTTAGCACAGCGCCAGTGTTCCGGAATGGCGTAATTTAATAGGAGATTAATCGCCATTAATGTCCAGTTCCTTCCTTGATTCTTCGAGAGGGTTCGATAGTTGCACTCCATATGGCATGTCAATATCGAAGCTCACTGTGTCAAGCAATTTGTCTTGGTAGAAAATCATCGTTTCTATAGGGATGATTTTTTCAAAGGTTCGTTCAACCAAGGTTTCTAGGACGAACGGGTAGCTATCATCCTCGTGATCGAATGGGCTGCGATCATAGTCTTTTATGGTTTCGACAGTATCAATTGTTACGTTATACTCGATTTCATATAAGCATTGATCGCTCTCTACATAGACAAGATTAGCTCTTACAAAGTCGATGCTTCGGATGGTGATTTCTTCTAGTTCGGCATCCCAGTCGCTAGACTTGATTTCGTAGTCGACCTCTGGCAAGCGACTCTCTACCACGCTCATGACATCATCTCTGATTTTGGCGAGGGCTTCTGCTGCGAAGGCTGCGGGTTCGATTGAAACGCTTACGTTTACCGCATCTATAAATGCGTCGACGGACTCACTCAATAACAGTCCGTTGTCCTCGGCACAGAATTTTTGCAGGTCCTTGTCAGTGCTAATAACATGGATCGGGTGGTGCCGTTCCTTGACCAAGTCTGCTAGACGCTCCAGTACAAATGCGTCAGCGAACTCTTTCTCTTTGCCGCCAGCGGCAAAAGGGGAAGTAACTGAGAAATATCGAGTAAAGACTCGGCTTGGAGCGACTGTATCTACGCTTATTCGCTCGATTCCAGGGCCACCCAAAAAATGTTCCCAGTTATCGATAAGATGCTGCTTAATCTGTTCCGCAGTGATATTCGTAAATATTCCATGGGCAGGTGCTGCCGGTAAATTCCGGATTACCATTGCCTCTTTTTTTACATGTTTTAAAGCGGAAGCGGCTTTGGCCGACTCCGCACATATGTGAGATCTGACCTCTGAGTTTGTGACGTCAGGGACGATCAACAGGATTTCCTCTGCCTCTCGTAGTTTCTTAATGGAGCCCAAGCTATGTGTGAGGAATTGATAGTTCTTGGATATATAAACATTTGTATCAAGAAAGACTATTCGTGACTCAAGCTTCACTGCCGTCGCTCCCCAGCATAGATGCGCAAACTATAGCCAATGGATGGCCATTGGCCAACATGGCCTTTTCGTAGTCCTGCCCGTTTCCCAGCCTCGCCTGACTCAATCTCCGAAGGGCACCCTCGCACACCAAGGATCGGGAGTGGCTACGGCAGCAGCCAACAATCCATGGCTCCTTCGCGGCACGCGGTCCCAGCAGCCATCGGGTGATGTGCCATCGGTCCGGATAGTCTGCTTTTAGAGCCGCAGCGCTCCGTGGAGCGAGTTGAATGTTGAGGGCTTGGTCAGCGGCTTAAGCCGCTTCTATCGTGACCGTAACCCTTACAGCTTGAGAAACCTTGGCTACCAGCTTCAGCAGCTCAGCCGTTAACTCCAAGGCTCTGTGCTGGTAATAATCGCGTCGTTGGAAGGAGTGGTTCTGTCAGACGAACGCATCGCGAACGAGGCGCCCCCAGGCCCTCTTTAAGCGCTTTTGGCTGCCGCCATATAGGGTGGGGCGCCTTAGTGGCAATTCATTGGCTGATGGCCCTTGCTGGGCCTTCTAGGGCCATGACTCTGCCACATGTCTTCTTCCCATCTCTCAGAGATGGAAGGAACGACGGGGTTTAAAAAAAATCCTTATTTTTCATTGATTTAACTTGACAACCTTTTTATACTGCATTTGATCTTGAATCCGCTGGAGGCGGTGAGGCGAACACCTAACTCTGGTTCTCTTCCCAGCGTTAGCTGGGGTATAGCTTTTTTTGATTTCAAATAAAAAGCGCGCGCGTGAAAAAAATTTCCATCGCGGCAGAGTTCCGTACAGGCCGGTAGGCGCTCAACGCTCAGTAGCCTGGTCGAACATTTCCTACACCCAGCCTCGACTGGGCTCATACGCAAGCCAGAGCGAGCGATATTCCTTCCTACCAGCTACTCCGTTCTTGTCGAGTGGTTGCGTGTCATCAGATAAAAGAGGTCTCAATGAGCACTAATTCTCTTGAGGAAGAGATGCGTCGTGCGCTCTTCGGCGGCTCTAGCACGATAGCCGAATCGCCCAAGTCGATGGCCCCAGCTTCCCGGCAGAAGCCGCCTTCGGGGTATTCCTCCAAGCTCCGCGTAGAGCTTCATGTCACAAACATTTTTGAAGGCGATTACGAGGTGGTGCATTACGAATCGCCAGTGTTGAGCGCACTGGTAGCCGAAATGGAAGCGCGGAAGAAGTACGGCAAAAAGTACCGTTATGTAACGGTGATTTCTACGACACGGATTTAGTTTGGATCAGTAGCCATCTGCTCTCAACTCGCGTATGTGTCTGATGGAACATTTAGCTTCGGGCAGCTAGCCATGCATGAACCCCGTATAGGGCTCAATTGGCGGAGAGGTTTGAGGCGGAGGGGGTGGTGCCTCTACAGCGGGAACCTTTGACCTGTTCTTCGCTTTCTCGGCTTTACGCCTCTGGCGTTTTTGAGCTTCTTCAAATTCCTGCATTGGGTGCGTCACAAAATGCTGGCGGTAGGTCTTCAGAAGGCCAGGTTCGTTGCTGGATACCGCTTGAGCCAGGACATAGTCAGCATCTCGCAGCTGGATTTCGATTCTTGGGTTCTTTATTTGTGCATCCTTGACCATCGCAATTGCGTTTTCGGACAGTTTGCCGCTCGTCCATAGCTCGTATCTTTGGGAGATGTTCGTCCACTCCGAATGCGCCTTCACAAAGCCCCTGATGACAGGTATGCGTTTGTTGATCCATCTCTCCACCTCATCGTCACTAAGGGTACTGATCGGATGTATCCCTTTGCATTCGATGAAGATGACCTCATGGTTCGGTCGGTGAGCCAGAACGTCGATTTCTGCCTCAGCACCAATAGAGTCTCGGACGATCCTGTTCATCTCCTGGGGATATCCCAAGAACGTAGACCTCGCGATTTGGGCAACTGCAAACTCGAACAGGCTTCCGCGTAGTGTTGATGCGGCGCCCTCAATTCGGGAAAGGTCGTTGAAGATCTTGTCCAGAGCTTCAGGGTTCTGGGTGAGCTTCGCTGTGTCGCTCAGTACCGTGCAGAGATTCTTGAGCGCCAATGCCACATCACGGCCAAAAAGGCTTTCAGTTGTTGCTGGAATGATTCCCTTTTCTTTGAGAAGAGCGAATGCCTCGCTTTCATAGCTTTCGGCGACAAACACCTGTAGGCATTTACCTACTTTTTTGAGGTTTCGCAGCGTGACGCATTTGTTGACGAAACCGGCCAGTTGATCCGCTGTCACCCTGCCGTTCAGGGCGAGGTCGCATACAAAGAAGCCAGGCTTGATGGTGGTGCTGGTGTACTCTCGCATCGGAAATAGATACGAGGGGCCCGCTAAGTCCCAATTAAAGGTCCCAACCTTGGGCAGCCCTTTCGAGCAATCATCTTCACGGGTTGCCACCGACTCGTAGCTGACCATTCCCAAATTGCGCGACCAATCCTTCACCGCCAGAAGCGTAACCTTCTCGGCGATCAGTCTGCCTTTCATCTTTGCCCATAAGGACGTCACTTCGAGCATTTGGTGGTGATCACATCGAACCACGCAACATTCCCCACCAGGAAGGTTTACCTCCTTAACGAGGGTCGCCTTAATCAATCGCTCCAGCAGGCTTTCGGCTGCGATGTGCTTTTTCTGGGCGACAGGGGCACCACAGGCGATTAGAAAATGCGTTCGGGGCATCACGTTTCCTCGAAGCGCGAGAGCCTGTAATGCGGAGAAGTAGGTGCTCCGTGTTTTCTTCAGGGCCCCCATCAAGCTATCGAAGAAAAATGGAGAGCCGTAGTCCTCGCACAGATAGCTGAAGCGTGCTCGATGAGGGAAGATAATGTGGTTGAGTCGTGTCATGCCAACACAGCCTCGTTCGACTCGTTTCCTGGCCGCTTCAGGGGTGAGCCCACAGCTGGTTTCAAGCAGCTTGGATAGATCGCTGCTTAGCATGGGACCATTTTTCTTCAAAAGGTCGATGAGCACATTGTCAGCCATGATCGTTCTCGATGAATGTCACACAGCGCTATTTATGCTCCTTGTAAACAAGGTGCGGTACGTTCTTCGAGCGCGTACGCCTCAGGCTAGGGAATTCGGGGGGTTCAGAGGCGCAGGGGCTGCTTATTTGTTGAAAATGTCACAATAGCCGCTCAACACTCTTCGTAGATCAGAGAAACGAAGGTGATTGTGTACGCGCTCTGTGCCGTTCAGGGGACTTTTCTGTATCGAGCCGATGCCAGGCATCCGCTGGGCTCCTCCCGGCATAGCCGGGTAGCGATAGCTAGATCGTAGGTCAACCATCTCTGCGTCATTACCGGCTGTCTCAAACATTCCGGTCTCGTCCTGTGGCTCATAACAGCTAGCTAAACTTAAGCAGGCTAAATCTGGAGAAACCGGCCATGGACACGGACCACTCGGGGCTAAAGGCGTTACGGCGTATCATCCTTGCGGCAAATCCTTTGCTTGCGGACCACATAGATTCCGTAAGCAACGCTGAACTTCGTATCCTAGCGAAGCTAGCAATCGACTTGAGCATTGAGGTCGATGCAGATTCCACCGATGTAGAAGCAATGCGAGGAATGCTGAGAGAGCTTATCGCTGATGAGACGATCACCGACGAAAAGTAGGTCTGGTGGGTACGTAGACGGTTGGTTAGCCGTTCACAATCGGGCTATCAAATCAAATTCGACTCGTCTTCCCATGAGATGCTCGAACAACTCACCATCCCTTTCAACGCTCAGGGCGCTCGCCAAGCTGATAGGAATTCGTGCCGTTTCGATGGTGGCACTGGTTGAGACTCGGACCATGCCGCATTGGTGACGAAGCAGGAGTTGGCTGTGGAGGTGTTCGACTCTACAGACAGTTTGCAAATTTGTAGGAGGCCAGTTTGAACGCTCCTCGGGTTGTAAAATTTTCCGATGAGTGGTGTGATTTTCTTTACATTTTATGGTGTTATGTTACAATGATTTGACAGCCGGCCCTTGTGGGATAAGGCGAAAAAATTTACAGGATGTCTCTCAGGAATCCTTTCCCGTTCTGATTCGAGCGGTCAGGCGTCAAGCAAAACCAGAAACCCAGGGCAGCTGCCTTGGGTTTTTTTATGCGTGAGCTCAGGCATCGCCATCCAGCGCTGTCTGGGCAAACTGCGCGTCCAGCTCTGGCGTTGCGCCGCTGATGCCGATGCCACCGATATGCTGGCCGTCGCCGTCGATGATCGGCAAACCGCCGCCCAACAGGGTGAAGCCTGGCAAGGACGCGTAGGGATTGGCTGGTAGTGAGGCGCTGCGGTCCGCCAGCGAGCTGGAGGAAAGTGGGAAGCGGGCAGAAGTCGAGGCCTTGAGTTGCGCGACCTGGATGCTGCCGCTGCTGGTGCCGTCCATGCGGTGGAAGTGCTTCAGGTTGCCATGGCTGTCGACGATGCTTATGACGATGGCATAACCGTGGGCACGGGCTGCGCGCTCGGCGTTGGCGGCCATTGTTCGAGCAGCTTCGGAAGTGATGGGGGACGTAGGGCTGGTTTTCGGAGGGGCCGCCAGCGACGGTGCTGCCATTAATAGCGAGGCCATCAAGAGTGTGACGCGGCTGAAGTTCTTGTTCATGTGAGCACCATCCCTAGGATTTTTCGCGACGCTAGCAAGCAACAGTCACCCTTGGATGTAGTCCGTTTCTGAACTTGACGTGGGGCTACTGCCTGGCAGGTGGTTTTTTTGCTTTTAGTTACATGTCAGGCAATGAAGTGGGCCGCTAGGTACTCAGGCAATCACAATCCATGCAGCAACTGCATCGCCCCTGACCCAGGTCATCGCACGTTTCGGATTCTTGACTAGTCTTACCTGTTGGCGGCCGTCAAAACCGCCACCGTGACTACCAAGAGGCGCCGGCCATGTTCCGCGCGTCCATCACCTGATCAGGAGTGCACGATGGACCTCAACCGTCGGCAATTCTTCAAGGTCGCCGCCGTCGGCCTTGGAGGCTCGAGCCTGGCGGCGTTGGGCATGGCCCCGACGCCGGCCTTCGCCGAGCAGGTGCGTCACTTCAAGCTGGCGCACACCAAAGAAGCCCGTAACACCTGCCCCTACTGCTCGGTCGGCTGTGGCCTGATCCTGTACAGCCAGGGCGATGCGGGCAAGAACGTCAAACAGAGCATCATCCATATCGAAGGTGACGCCGACCACCCGGTCAACCGCGGCACTCTATGCCCGAAAGGCGCCGGCCTGCTGGACTTTATCCACAGCCCAAGCCGCCTGCAGTACCCCGAGGTACGCAAGCCGGGTAGCAAGGAGTGGGTGCGGGTCAGCTGGGACGAGGCGCTCGACCGCGTCGCCGACCTGATGAAGCAGGACCGCGACGCCAACTTCATCGAGAAGAACGCCCAAGGGCAAACCGTCAACCGCTGGCTTACCACCGGTTTTCTTGCTGCCTCCGCCGCCTCCAGCGAGGCTGGCTACCTGACCCACAAGGTCGTCCGCGCAACAGGCATGCTGGGGTTCGATAACCAGGCACGTGTCTGACATGGCCCGACGGTGGCAAGTCTTGCCCCGACGTACGGCCGTGGCGCCATGACCAACCACTGGTCCGATATCGCCAACGCGAATCTGGTCCTGGTGATGGGTGGCAACGCAGCAGAAGCGCACCCGTGCGGCTTCAAATGGGTGACCGAGGCCAAGGCGCACAACAAGGCGCGGCTGATCGTGGTCGACCCACGCTTTACCCGTACCGCTTCGGTCGCGGATTACTACGCGCCGATCCGTACCGGTACCGACATCGCCTTCATGGGCGGGCTGATCAATTACCTGCTGAGTACTGACAAGATCCAGCACGAGTACGTGCGCAACTACACCGACGTGTCGTTCATCGTCAAAGAGAGCTATGGCTTCGAGGACGGGCTGTTCAGCGGCTACGACGAGGCCAAGCGCGTGTATGCCGACAAGTCCGGCTGGGGTTACGAGCTGGGTGAGGACGGTTTTGCCAAGGTCGACCCGACCCTGCAGCACCCGCGTTGCGTGTTCCAGCTGATGAAGCAGCATTACAGCCGCTACACCCCTGAGCTGGCGAGCATGATCTGTGGCATGCCACAGGACGCCATGATGAAGGTCTGGGAAGAGATCGCCACCTGCTCGGTACCGGGCAAGACCATGACGATTCTCTACGCACTGGGCTGGACGCAACACTCCATTGGTGCGCAGATCATCCGCAGCGCGGCCATGGTCCAGCTGCTGCTGGGCAACGTCGGCATGCCAGGTGGCGGGGTCAACGCACTGCGCGGGCATTCCAACATCCAGGGCCTGACCGACCTCGGCCTGCTGTCGAACTCGCTGCCGGGTTACCTGACCTTGGCTGGGGATGCCGAGCAGGACTACGCCACCTACATCGACAAGCGCGCATCCAAACCGCTGCGCCCGGGGCAACTGTCGTACTGGCAGAACTACGGCAAGTTCCACGTCAGCCTGATGAAGGCCTGGTACGGCGCTAACGCCACGGCAGAAAACAACTGGGGTTATGACTGGCTGCCCAAGCTCGACGTGCCTGCCTATGACGTGCTGCGCATGTTCGAGATGATGAGCCAAGGCAAGGTCAACGGCTACGTGTGCCAAGGCTTCAACCCGATCGCTGCGCTGCCGGACAAGAACCGCGTGACTGCGGCATTGGGCAAGCTCAAGTGGCTGGTGATCATGGACCCGCTGGCTACCGAAACCTCGGAGTTCTGGCGCAACGCCGGGCCATTCAACGATGTCGATACGGCCAGTATCCAGACCGAAGTGATCCGCCTGCCCACCACCTGCTTCGCCGAGGAGGATGGCTCGCTGGTCAACAGCAGCCGCTGGCTGCAATGGCACTGGAAGGGGGCCGACGGCCCGGGTGAGACCCGTACCGACGTGCAGATCATGAGCGAGCTGTTCCTGCGCATGCGCCAACGCTACCAGGCCGAGGGCGGCGCCTACCCTGACGCGATCATGAACATCAGCTGGCCGTACAGGATTCCTGAAGAGCCATCCCCGGAGGAGCTGGCCAAGGAGATGAACGGCTGGGCAGTCACCGACCTTACCGACGCCACCGGCGCCACGCTCAAAGCCGGCCAGCAGCTGTCGGGCTTCGGGCAATTGAAGGACGATGGCAGCACGGGGTCCGGCTGCTGGATCTTCGCCGGCAGCTGGACCGAGCAGGGCAACCAGATGGCCCGTCGTGACAACAGCGACCCCTACGGCATGCATCAGGTGCAGAACTGGGCCTGGGCCTGGCCGGCCAACCGCCGCATCCTCTACAACCGTGCCTCCAGCGACCCGCAAGGCAAGCCGTGGGACCCGGAGAAAAAGCGCCTGGTGTGGTGGAACGGCAAGGCCTGGACCGGCACCGACGTGCCGGACTTCAAGGTCGACTCGCCACCGGAAGCGGGTATGAACCCGTTCATCATGAACCCTGAAGGCGTGGCGCGCTTCTTCGCCATCGACAAGATGGCCGAAGGCCCGTTCCCCGAGCATTACGAGCCATTCGAAACGCCCATTGGCATCAACCCGCTGCACCCGCAGAACAAGAAGGTGGTCAGCAACCCGGCCGGGCGCATCTTCGACTCGGTGTGGGACACCCTCGGCACCCACGACGAGTTCCCCTATGCGGCGACCACCTACCGGCTCACCGAGCACTTCCACTTCTGGAGCAAGCATTGCCGGCTCAACGCCATTGCCCAGCCGGAGCAGTTCGTCGAGATCGGCGAGGTACTCGCCAAGGAGAAAGGCATCAAGGCCGGCGACCGGGTGCGGGTGTCGAGCAAGCGCGGGCATATCGATGCGGTGGCGGTAGTGACCAAGCGGATTCGCCCGCTGCAGGTCAACAACCAGACCGTGCACCAGATCGGCATCCCGTTGCACTGGGGCTTCACCGGTGCAACGCGGCATGGCTACCTGACCAACACGCTGGTGCCATTCCTGGGTGACGGCAACACGCAGACGCCAGAGTCCAAGTCGTTCCTCGTCAAAGTGGAGAAACTCTGATGGCCAGCCAAGACATCATCGCCCGCTCGGCCACCACCACCGTACCGCCTTCGGTACGCCAGCAGCAGGAAGTCGCCAAGCTGATCGATACCACCAAGTGCATCGGCTGCAAGGCCTGCCAGGTGGCGTGTTCGGAGTGGAACGAACTGCGTGACGAGGTCGGCCACAACCACGGCACCTACGACAACCCCCAGGACCTCACTGCCGAGACCTGGACCCTGATGCGCTTCACCGAGCACGAGCGCGACGACGGCAACCTGGAGTGGCTGATCCGCAAGGATGGTTGCATGCACTGCGCCGACCCAGGTTGCCTGAAGGCCTGCCCGAGCCCGGGGGCGATCATCAAGCACGCCAACGGCATCGTCGACTTCAACCAGGACCACTGCATCGGTTGCGGTTACTGCATCACCGGCTGCCCGTTCAACATCCCGCGCATCTCGCAGAAGGACCACAAGGCGTACAAGTGCACGCTGTGTTCCGATCGCGTGAGCGTGGGCCTGGAGCCGGCCTGCGTGAAAACCTGCCCGACCGGGGCGATCGTGTTCGGCAGCAAGGACGAGATGAAGGTGCACGCCGCCGAGCGCATCGTCGACCTGAAGTCGCGGGGCTACGACAAGGCCGGGCTGTACGACCCGGATGGCGTCGGTGGCACCCACGTGATGTACGTGCTGCACCATGCCGACACGCCGAGGCTGTACGCCGGCCTGCCGGACCAGCCGGTGATCAGCCCGCTTGTGGGGCTGTGGAAGGGCTTCACCAAACCGCTGGCGCTGCTGGCCATGGGCGCGGCGGTATTGGCCGGGTTCTTCCACTACGTGCGGGTGGGCCCGCAGCGGGTAGAGGAGGACGAGCACCCAGCGCCGCCCGATGACAGCGTGCACCAGGTAGACCCGGCGGTGCATGTCTACGATCCGAAGCAGCCCGGTGGGCAAGGGGAGCAGCGGCCATGAACGACAACAAACCCATCCTGCGCTACAACGCCAACGAGCGGACCAACCACTGGATTGTCGCCATCCTGTTCTTCATGGCCGGGCTTTCCGGGCTGGCGCTGTTTCACCCGGCGCTGTTCTGGTTAAGCCATCTGTTCGGCGGTGGGCCATGGACGCGCATCCTGCACCCGTTCATGGGTGTGGCGATGTTCGTGTTTTTCCTCGGCCTGGTGTTCCGCTTCTGGCGCGCCAACTTCATCACCGCCAACGACCGCCTGTGGTTGCGTCGCATTGATCGGGTGATGGTCAACCGCGAAGAAGGCGTGCCCCCCATTGGTAAATACAACGCCGGGCAGAAACTGCTGTTCTGGACGCTATTGCTGTGCATGCTGGTGTTGTTGATCAGCGGCGTGGTGATCTGGCGGGCCTATTTCAGTCACTTCTTTGATATAGGCTCCATTCGCCTGGCATCGCTTGCCCACGCACTGGCGGGCTTCGTGCTGATCCTCAGCATCATCGTGCACATCTACGCCGGCATCTGGATCAAGGGCTCGATCGGCGCCATGCTGCATGGCTGGGTCAGCCGTGCCTGGGCGCGCAAGCACCATGCGTTGTGGTACCGCGAAGTGACCGGCGACAAGACGCCAGGCAATCACGGACGAAAAGAAGGATGAGCGCTTGAGCACGATACTTGAACCCGGGCAGATCGAGGCATCGGCGGTAGCGCCGCCGTTCCTGCATCTGCCCCCCGCCAATCTGTTCGAACTGCGCGCTGCGCGCCTTGAGCAACTGGCCGATGGCAATGCCCTTGGCGACTATCTGCGGCTGATCGCGCAGTTGTGCCGCATCCAGCAGCAGCTTGTGGATAACCCGCCCGGTGGTATGCCGGTGGCAGAGGAGCGTCAACGCCTGTGCATAAGTCATGGCTTGCCACCGCTGGCGGCCGACAGCCTGGTGCGTGAAGCGCCTTGGCTTGTCTGGTTGCAGGCCCTGCTGGAGCACTGCAGCGGCGCTCCAGGCGGCCCGTTGGGTGAAGCATTGCAGGTGCTGCGCAGCAGTGATGACCATCAGCGCAAGGGCTGGGGCATCGCCTTGCTGGCGGGCCAGTACGACGCGGTGCCTGCGGCGTTGGTGCCGTTTTTGGGCGCTGCGTTGCAGGCGGCCTGGTCCAGTTGGTTGCTGGCGCTGCCGGCGCCGGAGCTCAAACCCGCCGGTAGCCTGGCCCAGTGCCCGGCGTGCGGTTCGCCGGCAATGGCTGGGGTGGTGCGTAACCGCGGCAAGCACAATGGCTTGCGCTATCTGGCCTGTTCGCTGTGTGCCTGTGAATGGCATGTGGTGCGGGTCAAGTGTGTGTACTGCGAGTCGAGCAAGGACTTGCGCTATACCAGCCTGGAAGATGACCGCCATGCGCCGGGCAAGGCACCGCTGCGAGCGGAGTGCTGCCCGGGGTGCAATACGTACCTGAAGCAGAATTATCTGGAAAACGACGCGGCGGCCGAGCCGCTGGCCGACGACCTGGCCAGCCTGGTGCTGGATATGCGCCTGGACGAGGAGGGCTTCCATCGCCTGGCGCCCAACCTGATGCTCGCGCCGGGTAGTGGGTGAGTGTCTACACTGGAACACCGAGTTGCCTTCTTCGCGGGTAAACCCGCTCCGCGGACCCTGTGGGAGCGGGTTCACCCGCGAAGAGGCCAGTACAGACACCGGATCAGCCAAGGTAGTACCGCATGTCTTCAAGCCTCGCCAGCCACACCCTACGCCTGCCTTCCATCGACACCCTCCTGCGCCACCCGGCCGGCCTCGCACTGATCGACCGCCACGGCCGCGAGGCGGTCCTGTCCACCCTGCGCCAGCTGCTCGACGACCTGCGCGCCCCCGCCCGCAACGGTGAACTCACCCCCGCCGAACTGGCCCCCGAAATCCTCTTGGGCCGCACCGGCGAACGCTTGGCCGTTCAGCAGCGCAGCCAGGTCCGCCGCGTGCTCAACCTCACCGGCACCGTATTGCACACCAACCTCGGTCGCGCCCTGTTGCCCGAAGAAGCCATCGAGGCCATGCAAACCGCCGCCCGCTATCCTCTCAATCTGGAATTCGACCTGGCTACCGGTAAGCGCGGCGACCGTGACGATTTGATCGAAGGTTTGATCCGCGAGTTGACCGGCGCCGAAGCCGTCACCGTAGTCAACAACAATGCCGCCGCTGTGCTGCTGGCGCTCAATAGCCTGGGCGCGCGCAAGGAGGGCATCATCTCCCGCGGCGAGCTGATCGAAATCGGCGGTGCCTTTCGTATCCCCGACATCATGGCCCGTGCTGGTGTGAAACTGCACGAGATCGGCACCACCAACCGCACCCACGCCCGCGACTACGAAGCTGCCATCGGCCCACGTACCGGCCTGCTGATGCGCGTGCATTGCAGCAACTACAGCATCCAGGGCTTCACCACCCAGGTGCCCACGGCCGAGCTGGCGCGCATCGCCCACCAACATGAGCTGCCGCTGCTCGAAGACCTCGGCAGCGGCAGCCTGCTAGACCTTACCCGTTGGGGCTTGCCCGCCGAGCCGACGGTGCGTCAGGCACTGGCTGACGGCGCCGATATCGTCACCTTCAGTGGCGACAAACTGCTGGGCGGGCCGCAAGCCGGGATCATCGTCGGTCGCAAGGACTTGATTGCCAGGATCAAGAAAAACCCGCTAAAGCGTGCGCTGCGCGTCGACAAGATCACCCTCGCTGCACTCGAAGCGGTGCTGGGGCTGTACCGTAACCCCGACCGTCTGGCCGAGCGCCTGCCCAGCCTGCGTCTGCTGACCCGCAGCCAGGCCGAGATACAGGCCCAGGCCGAGCGCCTGGCCCCTGGGCTTAAGGCTCACCTCGGTGAGCAGTGGGCTGTCAGCGTGGAGCCCGCGCTGGGCATGATCGGCAGTGGCAGCCAGCCGGTGGCGCGCTTGCCCAGTGCAGCCCTGTGCCTGCGCCCGCAGGTGTCGAAGAAGTTGCGAGGACGCAGCCTGCATGTGCTGGAACGGGCACTGCGTGAACTGCCGGTGCCGGTGCTTGGCCGTATCGATGACGACGCCCTTTGGCTGGACCTGCGCCAACTGGATGACGAGCTCCAGTGGCTGGCGCAGTTGCCCGCCCTGCAACTGGGGCCGGTGCAGTGATCGTCGGTACCGCCGGCCATATCGACCACGGCAAGACCGCACTGCTGCAGGCGTTGACCGGGCAGGCCGGCGACCAGCGCCAGGAGGAGCGTGCCCGCGGCATGACCATCGATCTGGGGTATCGCTACGCGGCGTTGGCCGAAGGCGCACCGCTGACTGGCTTCATCGACGTGCCGGGCCACGAGCGCTTTATCCACAACATGCTGGCCGGTGCCCACGGTATCGACCTGGTGTTGTTGGTGGTGGCTGCCGACGACGGGGTCATGCCGCAGACCCGCGAGCACCTGGCGATCATCGAGCTGTTGGGCATTCCTCAGGCCTTGGTGGCGATCAGCAAATGTGACCGGGTCGAGCCGGCGCGCCTGGCCGAAGTGCGGGCGCAAGTCAGCGAACTGCTGGCGCCCGGGCCGTATGCCGGTGCGCGGCAGATTCCCGTCTCCAGCATCAACGGGGAAGGCATAGACGCGCTGCGTCAGGCCTTGCTGGAGGCCGAAGCAGCGGTGCGCAAGCGCAGCGCTGGTGGCGGTTTTCGCCTGGCCGTCGACCGCGCTTTCGCGGTTACCGGTGCCGGCGTGGTGGTCACGGGCACGGCGCTGGCCGGGCGGGTCAGCGCCGGCGACACCTTGTTGCTGGGCAAGGCCGGCAAACCGGTGCGGGTGCGTGGTCTGCATGCGCAGAACCAGGCCGCGCTGGTGGCCGAGGCAGGCCAGCGAGTGGCGTTGAACATCACGGCCGAACGGCTGGCGATGGAGCAGGTGCATCGGGGCGACTGGCTGGTGCCCGAGTGGCTGCACGCGCCCAGCGTACGCGTCGATATCGAGTTGAACCTGCTGCCGGGCGAGCCCCGTACGTTTGAACATTTCAGCGCTGTACACGTGCACCTCGGCACCCAGGATGTAACGGCCCGCGTGGCCTTGCTCGAAGGTGAGTCCTTGGCAGCGGGGCAGCGTATGTTCGCCCAGTTACTGCTCAATGCGCCGTTGCAGGCCGTGCACGGCGATCGCCTGGTGCTGCGTGACCAGCGTGCCCAGCGCACCTTGGGGGGCGGCAAAGTACTCGACCCGTTCGCGCCAAGCCGGCAGCGCCGAAGCGATGAGCGCCTGCGCCAGCTGCAGGTGCTGCGGGATGCCGACGACCTGGAACAGGCCCTGCCTGCGCTGCTCGCCAGCGCTCCCGGTGGCATCGATCCCCAGCGGCTTGAGCGGCAGTTCAATCGCCTGCGCGCAACCTGGCAGTTGCCAGAAGGGGTATTGGTGGTGGCCACGCGGCAGGGGCAGCTGCTGTTCGCCAACGCCCAGTGGCAGGCGCTGAAGCAACAGGTGCTGGAGCACTTGGCGCGTTTTCATGAGCAAGAGCCTGACCAACTGGGCCCGGACCGTGACCGCCTGCGTCGCTTTGCGGCCTTGCCGCTGGAGCGCCCGGCATTCGTCAGCCTGCTGGATGAACTGCTCGATGACGGCGCCATCGCCAGCAGCGGGCCTTGGCTACATTTGCCCGATCACAAGGTGCAGTTGAGCGAAGCCGACAGTGCGTTGTGGGCGCGCTTGCAGCCGAAGTTGCTGGCGGGACAATACGATCCGCCCTGGGTCAGGACGCTGGCAACTGAGGAGAATTGCGCCGAAGCCGACGTGCGCCTGCTGCTGCGCAAGCTGGCTAGGCTTGGTGTGGTGCACCAAGTGGTGCGTGACCTGTTCTACCCAGAGGCGACGCTACAGCGCATGGCAGAGCTGTTGCTGGGGCAGGCCAGCGAAACGCCGATAGTGCAGGTGGCCGCGTTTCGCGATATGTTGGGCATCGGTCGCAAGCGCAGTGTGCAGATTCTGGAATATTTCGACCGCATCGGCCTGACCCGGAGGGTGGCCGACCAGCGTCACATCCGCGCCGACAGCGCCCTGGCCCAGCAACAGGCCAGGCACTGAGTTCAAGGAAGGCAATCGCGCCCGGTGGCGCGGCCGGGCTTCAAACCCGGTTGGGGACGGCAGCCGTTCCCGGGCAGGTTCGACTCCCGCTGCCTTCCGCCATTTTCATTCGCCTGTCGGGGCTCTACGGGGCGCTTCACAGCGTTTGGGACTTGCACAGGACCTGTGGGAGCGTGTTCACCCGCGAAGAGGCCCTGAAGGGTGAAGCCTAAGCCCGCTCCCCACACAGATCCAGGGCAAACCACTGTTCTGCAGTATCCACATCCAACCCCGCCCCCAGCAGCGCAACCATCTTGCCCAGCGCCGCCTCACGGGTCATGCCACCGCCACTGACCAGCCCGGCCCCACGCAAGCGGTTACCCGCCGCATAGGTATCGAACACCACCGAACCCTCAGGGCACTGGCTGATCGCTGCCAACATCACGCCACGCTGGCGCGCCGCCCGCAGCACATTCAGCAGCACCTGGTCATCCGACGGGCCGGTACCGCTGCCGTAGCACTCCAGCAGCAAACCCTGCACACCACTGTCGATCAAGGCCTGCAAGTGCCCGGCCTGCAGCCCGGGGAACACCGGCACTATCGCCAGGTTGACCGGCTGGCGCGGGTGCTTGTAGCCAAGCTCGGCGGGAATCGCACCGGCCCGCTCGCCGTCGCGATGACGCGGCAACGCAGCAAAGGCATCGAACGCCTCGCTGCGAAGCTTCGACGCCCGGCAGCCATGCAGCAGCTGATCGTGGAAGTACAGCTGCACGCCATTCTCCAGCCCTTGTTCGAACTGGCGCAGCGCACCGCACAGGTTGGCCCAGGCATCGCTGTCTGCGGCACCTGCCGGCAGCATCGAGCCGGTCAGCAGCACCGGGACTGGCAGGCCCAGCAGCAAAAACGACAACGCCGCGGCGCTGTAAGCCATGCTGTCGGTGCCATGCAACACCAGCACGCCATCATGGCCTGCCACATCCACCGCTTCGACGATGGCATCGCGCATCGCCAGCCAGTTGTGCTGTTGCATGTTGGCGCTGTCGAGCAGCGGGTTCAGCTCCTGAAGCGACCAGTGCACCTGGGGGGCGTCGGCCATCTTGGCAAAGTGCTCACGCATCCGCGCTTCGAAGCCACCGGCTGGCGCCAGGCCTTCCGGTGTTTCGAGCATGCCGATGGTGCCACCGGTATAGAGAACGAGAAGATTCTTTACTGCACGCATGGAAAACATCCGTAGCGGTGAGCCGAGAAAGAAAAGCCGCCCGCGGAAGGGGCGGCTGGGCAGGAGAGGATATCAGCGCTGCGGCTGAGCCTGGACGGCTGCTTTGTCAGCGGCTGTTTCCACCTGTGGATTGGCAGGCCAGGCATTGCGGTCCAGGTCCAGGTCGGCGAACTTGCTCGAGTCGAACACAGGCTGGCCGATACCGGCTTTGCGCTGGTCGTCGTAGTCGCGCATCACGCGCAGGCCGACCTTGAACAGCAGGGCCAGGGCCACCAGGTTGACGAAGGCCAGGCAGGTCATGGTGATGTCGGCGAAGGCGAACACGGTCGACAGGTCTTGCATTGAGCCCCACACCACCAGTGCCAGCACCAGGCCACGGAACACCATCAGCACCACGCGGTTGCGGGTGAGGAACTGCAGGCTGTTCTCGCCCAGGTAGTAGTTGTAGAGGATGCAGGTGAACACGAACAGCGACAGCGCCACGCTGACGAACACACGGCCCCAGTCACCGACCACGGCGGCCAGCGAGTTCTGGGTCAGGACAATGCCGTCACCCTCGAAGCCCGGGGTGTAGAAGCCCGACAGCAGGATCAGCAGCGCGGTGCAGGTGCAAATCACGAAGGTGTCGAGGAACACACTGAAGGCCTGGACCACGCCCTGGGCGCCCGGGTGTTTCACGGCAGCCACGGCGGCGACGTTCGGCGCACTGCCCAGGCCGGCTTCGTTGGCGAACACACCACGCTTCACACCCATGACGATGGCGCTGCCCAGCAGGCCGCCAAACGCCGGGTCGAGGCCGAAGGCGCTCTTGAAGATGGTTTCCAGCATGGCTGGCACGTGTTCGATCTGGGTGCCGATCACGTACAGGGTCACGCCGATGTAGGCCAAGGTCTTGATCGGTACCAGCAGGTCCGACACGGCGGCGATGCGCTTGATGCCGCCGATGAAGGTGATGGCCAGCAGCACTGCCAAGACGATACCGGTCTGGCTTGGGGCAAAGTCAAAGGCGTTCTGCAGCGAGTGGGTCACGGTGTACGACTGCAGGCCGATAAAGGCGAAGCCATAGGTGACCAGCAGCAGGATCGAGAACACGATGGCCATGCTTTTGCGCTTCAGGCCATGCTGGATGTAGTAGGCCGGGCCGCCACGGTACAGGCCGTCGCCGTCGGCGCGCTTGTAGACCTGGGCCAGGGTGCATTCGAAGAAGCTGCTGGACATGCCCACCAGTGCGGTGACCCACATCCAGAACACGGCGCCCGGGCCACCCAGGGTCACGGCGATACCGACACCGGCAATGTTACCGGCGCCAACGCGGCCGGCCAGGCTCAACATCAGGGCCTGGAAGGAGCTCAGCTGGCCTGCCTGGCCACGCAGCGATTCCTTGAAAACGGTGAACATGTGGCCGAAATGGCGGAACTGAACGAAACGCGAACGGATAGTGAAGTAGCTACCCAGCCCTACGATCAGCACGATGAGGAGTTTCCCCGAAAGGAAATCGTTGAGTACTTCGAGCATTGGAAAATGACCTCGATTCTTATTCTTCGTGTGGAATGACCAGCGGACGGCAGGCGCACCGCTATTCGTTGGGGCGAATGGTTGGCCATGACAAGAGTCGTTACAATTTCGCGGGTTGCTCTGACTTGATGCTAGTTGATGCTACAATGGCGTCATTCGCGTCACCTGGGTTCCGCACATGAGCGATCATTTCGCCACCAACCTCAAACTGGCCTGCAGCCACTACCGCTCTATCTCCGAAGTTTGCCGGCAGCTCTCTATCAACCGCGCGCAGTTCAACAAGTACCTGAGCGGTCAAAGCCGTCCGACGGCTTTCAACCTCAAGCGCATTGGCGATTTCTTCGGGGTCGAGGATTACGAACTGAACCTGCCGGCCGAGCAGTTCGCCCGGCTGATCGGCGCACGGGTGTCCACCTTGGCCGAGCAGCCCAGCGACCCGATCACCGAACTGTTCCGCCCGCTGCATGATCATGCGGGCAACCTGTCGCGCTATTGCGGTTATTACTTCGAGTATTCCAACTGCATGTCGGTGCCGGGCACGATTCTGGTGTCGCTGGTGCACCTGTGGGAAGAGCGCGGCCGTTTCCTGTTCGAGCGCCAGGAGCGCCAGGAGCGTTCCAGTGCCACTGACCAGCATGCCGAGGTGCGCTGCCGCTACCTGGGCGCGGCGTTTCAGCTGCAGGACCGGGTGTTCCTCATCGACTACGAGTCGCTCACCTTCAACGAAATGAGCCAGACCATTCTCATCCCCAGCTTCAAAAGCCGCATCACCCGCCTGAACGGCCTCAAGGCCGGGGTTTCCAGCGGCGACCGTCGCAACCCGGCCTGCACCCGCGTGGTGTGGGAGTACCTGGGCGAGGAGATCAATCGCATCAATGCCTATCGTCAGGTAAAACTGTACCGGCCGGATGACCCACGTATAGATGATGATGTGCGTGAGCGGTTGAGTGTGGGGCCGTTGCGCAACAGTTTGTTCGAGATCGAGTAATGCTCAACAAGTCAGGCGTCTTCGAGGATGAATCCCGCCACGGCGCTGGCAACCTGATCCGCAATCGCTGGCGTACTGCGTAAGTGGGAAGCGATGCCATGGTCGCAGTCGGTAAGAAACAGGCATTGCAAACGCGCTGCTGGAACTGATTGCATCAGGGCCTGGGTAACTTCTTCAGGAATCGGGCTGTAGCGCTCGGCACCGGCCAGCCACAGGCTACCTGCACTGGTCCCTGGGCCTTTGCCGAATCGTTGTGAGTTGAGCCCGTCATACTCGCCAATCACCATCAGCACTCTGCCTTGGAACTGCTTGAGGAAGGCGTAGCTGTCGCTGTCCAGAAAGCCGTAGGGTTTGCTGATGGCTGTGGTGAATGCCGGGCCAAACGGCGCCCGGTGGGCATCATCTGGATAAACCGCTGGGCAGATCAACACGATCCTGTCCACTTGCGGCAACCGTGCTGCAAGTTTCAGCGTGATTGCCGCGCCCAGGCTGTGGCCGATCAGTGTTCGGCATCGAGGTGCGATATGCGTATGAAACCGCTGTGCCTCTTTGAGGTTGGTAGCCAGTGACGGTGCCACTGCGCCTGGCTCGCTGGCGAGGCTGTGACCAGAAAGATTGCCGGTGAGCGACCCGATGCCAGCGGCTTGCAAGCGATAGAGCAGTGGGTTGAGCCGGGTAAAGTCCGAGCGCGCGCCACCCAGCACCAATGCCGGCGCTGCGCGCTCGGTATCAGGTACCAGCAACCGGGCCTGTTGCTGGTAGTTCCCAAACGCTTCGTTGATAAACAGTTCTTTGCCCGGGGCGGGTTCGTCAAATTGCCATTTCAGACGCTGAGATGATCCCTTTTGCAAGTGCATGGCGCCCTCTAGAAAAACTGATTGAGCCACTCGCCGAGTGGATTGCCCGTGTCGAGCAGTAGTTTGAATGCCATGATGATGCAGACACTGACCAGCAGCGGCTTTATGAGGCGAGAGCCGAAACGAACTGCGCAGCGCGCACCTAGTTGTGCGCCCAGAAAGGCGGCAATCGCCATTGCCAGCGCCAGCGGCCAGATGATCGCTCCGCTGAGTAAAAACACTGACAACGCGCCTAGGTTGCAGGCTGCGTTCAAAAGCTTGCTGGTGCACACGGCTTGTATCAGCTGTTGGCCTAGTAGAACTACGCAGGCCAGCATGAAGAACGAGCCGACGCCAGGGCCGAAGATACCATCATAAAACCCAATGATTGGCGCAACCGTTACGCAGAACAGGCTAGTCGATAATTTTGCCTTGCGCGTTTGCTCATTCGGCTTTGGACTAAAGGCAAAGTAAATTGCTATCAGGATCAGCAAGGGTGGGACACATGCCTGCAAAAAGCTTTTGGGCACGTAGGTTATAGACAATGCCCCCAAGGCCCCTCCAATAAACGACATCACTGCCATGGGGCTGCCTCGCCTCCAGTCGATCATGCCTTTTCGGGCGAAAGCGCATGTAGCCGAAACGGTAGCCGAAGCGGCTTGGACTTTATTCGTGGCAATTGCTGCCAAGGGTTCAACACCGGCGATAAAAAGCACTGGGAGCGTGATCAAACCTCCGCCTCCGGCAATCGCATCGAAAAAGCCGGCCATGAGTGCAACGAGCGCGAGTATCAGAACAAGCGTCAAATCGAATTCGATCATCGTTTTTCTCAGTGATTAACCACGAACCAGAAGGGGGTCTTCAACGAGAACCAGCGGTTCCGCGAAGGGGGAGTATCCGAATTGACGGATGAGCAGGCGCCGGTTGTCCTGAACCCTGTCGCGACCGTGCAGGGCTTGACTGTTGTTGATCAACAATGCGCTATCGGGCTGGAGGACGAACGCCAGCGGTTGTGCGTTATCGAGCTTTTTTTGAAAGGTAGTGAAAGCACGCGCGGCGGCGCTGCAAGCACGATCACTCAAGCGGAAGCGGTAGCTGTTGTAACGAATTGAGAAACCACCATTGGGCTCGAACTGAAGTATTGAAACTTCTTTACCCGCATTGCCCTTGCCTTTAGCGAAACAGTCGCTGCGCGTGAAGTCGAAACACCTTGAAGTCAGCGCAAGTGTATCCAGGCTGCTCAAGCATTCGATTACTTCCCGGAGCGGGACGACATGCGTAGGCTCATTGGCGGGATTCCAGCGGGCAGTGAGGATGAGCGCGGAGGGGGCCGGGGAGTGACCGTTTCTGGCGATCGTTGAGCAGTTGTACGGGGCTTCAGTGTGCGGTCCCAGGTACAAGCCTGCATGTGAGCTGGTTTCCACTGCCAGGCAGGGGGCTTCGTTGGGGCGTGGGGTACGGCCCCCTCCCTTGAAGTTACCAACCAGGCGGACCTGTTTGCCTTCATTGTCGATATCAAAAGCGAAACAGCGATGACGGGCGAGTTCCAGCAGCAGTTGATTTCGTGAAGCGAGGTATAGGCAGCGAGGGCTTTGCGCCAAATCGTGGATATCGGGTAGGTGTTCAGGTATCGGCTCGTCGGCACAACGCATTTGCCTGAACATCAAGGTTGACACGTTGCCTTCGTTGAAACGCAGCAGCAGCGAACGTTGTTTTTCATCCAAGCCTTTGTCGAGCTGATCGGCGAAGGCGCGAGCTTCAACTGCTGCTCCCTTGGCTTCAGGTCCGCCCAAGTCCGCAATGGTTTGACTTGCAAGGGCTATGGCCCGACTTTGTTCCGGGCAAAAATCCAGGTATGCGGCTTCGGGATGGGGCATTGAACGTTCCTTGTACTTGTTGTGAGGAGTCTCACCCGCCTGGCAAGCACGAGAGTCGACTATTCAATGCAGTTACGTCTCTGCGGTGAAGTCAGCTCTTTCCTGGTGCGTCGTAGGATTTCTCTCTGTCGGCTGTGTCGTGCAGTGAAACTCCAGATCCACGACTCCCCTGAGGCCTTGGCGAGGCTCGGCGTTGGACTTCCCCGCCCGGAAACCGCAAAATGGCCCCTTTCCTTCATCAACCTCTCGGATCTGCTGACTCTATGCGTATGCGCCTAATGCTGTTGGGTGGTGGCAATGCCCTCGGGCAAGCGCTGATTCGTCTTGGGGCCGAGGAGGACATTGCTTTCCTGGCGCCGCGCCCGCCCGAGAACGGCTGGACGCCGGCCAACCTCACTCAGTTGCTCGACGATCACCGCCCCGACGCCCTGGTCAACCTGGCCTATTACTTCGACTGGTTCCAGGCCGAGTCGGTCAGCGAGCAACGCCTGGCTCAACAGGAGCGGGCAGTGGAGCGGCTGGCAGAGCTGTGCCAGCACCACCAGATCACCCTGGTGCAGCCATCCAGCTACCGGGTATTCGATGGTTCGCGGGCCACCGCCTACAGCGAAAAGGATGAGCCAGTACCGCTTGGCCTGCGTGGCCAGGCTTTGTGGCGCATCGAACAGAGTGTGCGCGCAACCTGCCCGCAGCATGTGCTGCTGCGCTTCGGCTGGTTGCTCGACGAGAGCATCGACGGCTCGCTGGGCCGCTTCCTGACCCGTGCAGAGCAGCCGCAAGAGCTGCTGCTGGCCGATGACCGGCGTGGTAACCCGACACCGGTCGACGATGCCGCACGGGTGATTCTGTCGGTGCTCAAGCAGCTCGATTGCAGTGCGCCGCTGTGGGGCACTTACCATTACGCCGGCAACGAGGCGACCACGCCGCTGGCGCTGGGCCAGGCTATCCTTACCGAAGCAGGCCAATACCGCCAACTGGCGGTGCAGGCGCCGACACCGCAGGCCCATGCGGCACGGCCGGATGCCAGCGAAGAGCCGCAGAACGCTGTACTGGCCTGCAAGAAAATCCTTCATACCTTCGGCATCAAGCCGCGCGCCTGGCGCGCCGGCCTGCCGCCTCTACTGGACCGGTTCTACCGCCATGGCTGACGCCCCCATCCTGATCACCGGCGGTGCCGGCTTCATTGGCTCCCACCTGTGCGATGCGTTGTTGGACAAAGGCTACGCCGTACGCATTCTCGACGACTTCTCCACCGGCCGGCGCAGCAACCTGCAGGTTGACCACCCACGGCTAGAGCTGATTGAAGGCGATGTGGCCGACGCCGGGCTGGTCACGCAGGCTGCGGCAGGCTGCCGTGCCGTGGTGCATCTGGCGGCGGTGGCCTCGGTGCAGGCCTCGGTCGAAGACCCGGTGCGTACCCACCAAAGCAACTTCATTGGCACCCTCAATGTGTGCGAAGCCATGCGCGTGCATGGTCTGCGCCGGGTGCTGTTCGCCTCCAGTGCGGCGGTGTACGGCAACAATGGCGAGGGTGAATCGATTGCCGAGGACACGCCCAAGGCGCCGCTGACGCCCTACGCCGTGGACAAGCTGGCCAGTGAGCAGTACCTGGACTTCTACCGCCGTCAGCATGGCCTGGAGCCGGTGGTGTTCCGCTTCTTCAATATCTTCGGGCCACGCCAGGACCCGTCCTCGCCGTATTCCGGGGTAATCAGCATCTTCTGCGAGCGCGCAGTGCAGGGCTTGCCGATCACCATCTTCGGCGATGGCGAGCAGACCCGCGACTTCCTTTACGTGGGCGACCTGGTGCAGGTAATGGTGCAGGCACTGGAGCAGCCCCAGGTCGAGGAGGGGGCGGTGAACATCGGCCTCAACCAGGCCACCTCGCTGAACCAGTTGCTGGTGGCGCTTGAGAAGGTGGTGGGCAGCTTGCCGGCGATCAGCCATGTGGCGGCGCGTTCGGGTGATATTCGCCATTCGCGGGCGGACAACCAGCGGTTGCTGGCGCGGTTCGAGTTTCCGCAGGCGACGCCGATGGTTGAAGGTCTGGCGCGGCTACTGGGTAAAAGCTGATAGCGCTGGGGCCGCTTTGCGGCCCTTTCGCGGCACAAGGCCGCTCCTACAACGACCGCGTAAAGCCAATGGACTTACTGTCACTGTGGGAGCGGCCTTGTGTCGCGATGGGCTGCGCAGCAGCCCTAAAAATCACCCATGCCGCACAACCCTGCGCAGGCAATCCTCGGCCCCCAGTACCCGCCCATCCACAGCCCGCACCTGCAAAGTCTCAAGCGCCTGCCCCGTAATACCCTCCACCAATTCAGAACGCGCTTCCCCCGCTTCAAACAGGTACCGCTCCCCCCACTGCCTCAAGCCAACCACCACCGGAAACACCGACCGCCCTTTCTCGGTCAGCACATATTCCTTGTAGGCACTGCCATCCGATGCCGGCTGTGTCATCAGCAGCCCGCTTTCCACCAGCAGCTTGAGCCGTGAGGCGAGGATGTTCTTCGCCAGCCCCAGGTTCTTCTGAAACTCACTGAACCGCCGCAGGCCATCGAAGGCATCGCGCAGGATCATGAGTGCCCAGCGATCACCCAATACCTCCAGGGCTCGGGCCACCGGGCATTGGGCATTGTTTTCATCGAGCATGGGGTGGGCCTTTCCTGATTGTCTGGTTGCAGATTAAAACCACATTTGCTAAATAGCCAGGGGTGGTTTCAAATCGAAACCAAATTGACGAGGCCTGACCGATGACATCTGCGCTGACACGCGGGCTAACCCTGCTGCTTGCCATCACCAGCGCCATGGCGGTGGCGACGGTGTACTTCGCCCAACCTTTACTTGAATCGATGGCCGCCGATCTGGGTGTGGTGCAGCAGCAAATTGGCTGGGTAGTCGGCGTGACCCAGGCAGGCTATGCCCTGGGCCTGCTACTGATCGTGCCACTGGGGGACCTGATCGACCGCAAGCGCCTGTTGCTGGGCCAGTTGCTGTTTTCTGCCCTGGCGCTGGTCGGCGTCGGCATGGCGCCCAACTGGGCGATGTTGCTGCTGGCCTTGGCCATCACCGGGCTGATGGCCGTCATGGTGCAGATAATGGTGGCGCATGCGGCCAGCCTGGCTTCACCCGGTGAGCAGGGGCAGGCCGTGGGCACCGTCACCAGTGGCGTGGTGCTGGGGATTCTATTGGCGCGCCTGGTGGCAGGTGGGCTTGCTGACTTGGCCGGTTGGCGCAGTGTGTATCTGGTTGCCGCAGGGCTGCTGACGCTGCTGGCCCTGGTGCTGTGGCGCAGCCTGCCCGGTGGGCAGCCGCTCGTACACCGGCCTGGCTACCGGGCGTTGATCGTGTCCCAGTTCCGTTTGTATCGGGAAGACAGGCTGCTGCGCCAGCGCGGCGTGTTTGGCGTATTGATCTTCGCTGCGTTCAGCGTGCTGTGGAGTGCCATGGTCATGCCCCTCAGCGCCGCGCCATTGGCGTTGAGCCATACCGAGATTGGCCTGTTCGGCCTGGCAGGTGTTGCGGGTACTTTGGCGGCTGCGCGCGCCGGTCGCTTGGCCGACCAGGGGCTGGGAGAGCGCACCACCGGGCTGGCGCTGGCGCTGCTGACGCTGTCGTGGTTGCCCACAGCTTTTGTCGGGCAGTCGCTGATGGCCTTTGTGCTAGGCGTGCTGATGCTGGACTTTGCCGTGCAGGCGGTGCATGTCACCAACCAGAGCCTGTTGCTTGCAGGGCGTGGTGCGATGGCTAGCCGATTGATCGGCGCCTACATGTGCTGCTATTCGCTTGGCAGCGGGCTGGGGGCGGTGCTTGCGAGTTGGGTGCATGCCCGTTGGGGGTGGGCTGCGGTATGTGGGCTTGGCATGGCCTTCAGTGCGGCAGCGCTGGGCTACTGGCTATGGCTGCAACGCGCGAGGGCGGCCGAAGCCGCCCTGCAGTGTTCAGGTCAGAACTTGTAGCCAAGGCCGACCATGTACACCCACGGGTCGACATCGACGTCGACCTTGGTCTTGCTGTAGCCCAGCGCGGTCGGGCCGTTGACACTGGCTTTGGTGTCGATGTCGACGTACCAGACCGAGGCGTTGACCAGCAGGTTTTCGGTCAGCATGTAGTCCATGCCCAGTTGGCCGGCAATACCTACCGAATCCTGCAGCTTGAGGTTGCTGAAGCCTTGTTGCTTACGTGCGCTGCTCAGGTCTTCGTCGAAGAACAGGGTGTAGTTGATCCCCACGCCGGCGTACGGCTGGAAGCGCGAATTCGGCTCCATCGGGTAGTACTGCAGCGACAGGGTCGGTGGCAGTTGCTTGATGTCTGCCAGCTTGCCGTCCAGCCCGCCGCCCAGGCCTTTAACGCCGACGGTGTGCTTGAACGGGGTGGCTGCCAGCAGTTCCAGGCCAATGTGGTCGGTGAGCATGTAGGCAAAGGTCAGGCCCAGCTGGGTGTCGCTGTCCAGGGTCGCCTTGGTGCCCGACACCTTGTTGCCGTCGAACTTCAGGTCGCCGCTGCTTTCGTTCGGGGCGGTGGTGATGGCGCCTGCGCGCAGGATCATGTCCCCCGCCTGGTAGGCGTGGGCGGCAGGGGCGGCGAGCGCAAGGGCCACAAGCGAGGCGCCGAGCAAGGACTTGTTCATGGAAGCTCCCAAAGGACGTTATTAATCGAGTAGTCCAATGGTACGGAGCTGTTTAAACAGAAAGTTTGACCCAGCTCAAAGAAGCGTCTTCACGAATTCGAAACAGTTCTCATCTCAGCTCATAAACGTATATTTTCTCAGCTTCCATCTGGTAGCCGGCGTCGGCCAGTTCGCTGCTGGAGGCTCTAACTTGCATCTTTCCCTCGATCCAGTACGGCTGGTATAGGTCTTCGACGCGCACGCCCATCTCGCTGAAAATATGCACGATCTGATTCGACGGCGGGGGTGGCACGTGGATGCACGCACCGTAGTAAGGGACCAGCAGGAACTCGGTGGTGCGGCCTTCTTCGCTTACCTCCAGCGGCACGATGTAGCCCGGCAGCTTGACCTGCTGGCCGTCGAGGCCCTTCACCACTGGGGCATCGGGGGCTTGCTGGCGCGCGGCTGGCGCGGACTCCGCAGACAGGGCGTTGCTGAGCTGTGACATGTCATGCAGCGGCGCCAGTTGTGGCGGGATGACCGGGGCGCCTTCGGGGATCAAGGCCGGCCAGTCCAGCTCCTTGGGTTCGGCGGCCCATAGCGGCATTGCTACCAGCAACAGCAGGGCCAGCAGCATGCGCATTGCCGGCCTCTTCGCGGGCGTGCCCGCGAAGCAGGCGGTGAGGTGTCTGATCATTACGCGCACTCAGAGGTGTATGGACAGGCCATCGGCCAGCGACTGCCGATAGGCCCGCCACGCCGGCACGCTGCCCATCAGCAATGCCGCCCCCAGGATGATAGCCAGCAAGGCCCATTCATGAGCACTCGGCAGGGGCAGTGGCAGATACAAGCCATAGTTGGCCTGCACGTACCCCTGCGCCAGGGCAATCCCCGCATACAGCAAGCCAAGCCCGGCCACGATCCCGACCGCCGCCAGTGACAGCGCCTCCAGTACCAGCAGCCCCGCGATATGCCACGGCCTGGCCCCGACCGAACGCAAGATCGCCATCTCCCGGCGGCGCTCGTTGAGGCTGGTGAGAATCGCCGTCAGCATGCCGATCAAGCCGGTCAGCACCACGAACAGCGACACCACGAACAACGCTTGTTCCGCCGTGCCCATCAGGCTCCACAGCTCTTGCAGGGCCACGCCTGGCAGGATTGCCAGCAACGGCTCGCTGCGGTACTCGTTGATCTCGCGCTGCAGGCTAAAGGTCGCGATCTTGTTGTTCAGGCCCAGCATGAACGCGGTAATGGCGGCAGGTTGCAGGTCCATCGTGCGTGCCTGCTCGGCGCTGATGCGTCCGGCGCCTCGGGCCGGTACGCCGTTGTGCCAGTCGATATGGATGGCCTCCATACCGCCCAGGCCGATATGCAGGGTGCGGTCGACCGGTGTGCCGGTGCGCTTGAGCACGCCGACCACGGTGAACGGCTTGTCGTCATGCTTGACCAGGCTGATGGCTGCCACGCCGTGGGCCAGCACCAGCTTGTCACCCAGTTTGTAGTGCAGCGCCTCGGCCACTTCGGCGCCGAGCACCACCTCGAACGGGTCGCTGGCAAACTCACGCCCTTGGCTCATTTCCAGATGCTGGCGGCGGCCGTACTGGTAATGGCTGAAGTAATCCGTCGTGGTGCCCATCACTCGGTAGCCGCGGTGCGAGTCGCCCAGCGAGATCGGGATCGCCCACTTCACGCGCGGGTCCTGTGCATAGTGCTGGAAGCTGTCCCAGCGGATGTTGTTGGTAGCGTTGCCAATGCGGAACACCGAATACAGCAGCAGGTTCACCGAACCGGAGCGGGCGCCGACGATCAGGTCGGTGCCGCTGATGGTGCTGGCGAAGCTGGCGCGCGCTTCTGTGCGAACACGTTCCACCGCCAGCAGCAGGCACACTGACAGGGCGATGGCGAAGGCGGTGAGAAAGGCGGTGAAGCGGCGGTTGGCCAGGCTGGCCAGGGCAAGGCGGAGCAGGTACATCAGGCCTCCCGGGGCTTGGCGGCGCGGTTGAGGTCGGCCAGGGAAAGGTGACGGTCGAACAGTGGTGCCAGGCTCTGGTCGTGGCTGACGAACAGCAGGCTGGCACCGGCTGCGCGGCATTCATCGAACAGCAGGCGGATGAACGCTTCGCGTGTGTCGGCATCCAGCGCCGAGGTCGGTTCGTCGGCAATCACCAGTTCTGGCTGGCCGATCAGGGCGCGTGCGGCGGCGACCCGCTGTTGCTGGCCGATCGACAGGCTGTCGGCGCGGCGGGCGAGCAGGGCGGGGTCGCCCAGGCCCAGGTGGGCCAGCAGCGCGCCGGCCGCCTGGTCGACACTGCCATGGCGCTGCTCGGCGCGGGCCTTGCGGCTGTGCGAGAAGCGGCAGGGCAGCTCGACGTTTTCACGTACAGAGAGAAACGGCAGCAGGTTGAACTGCTGGAAGATGTAACCGGTGTGATCGACCCGAAAGCGGTCGCGGGCGCCCTGGCCCAATTTGCCGAGGTCCTGGCCAAGCAACTGGATGCGGCCCTGATCCGGCACGTTCACCCCGCCGAGCAGGCCCAGCAAGGTGGTCTTGCCACTGCCGCTGGGGCCCTTGAGGAACAGGGCTTCACCCGCGTCCAGGTGGAATGCCGGAATATCCAGCAACGGCGGCTGACCTGGCCAGCCGAACACCAGGTCATGCAGTTTGATCAACGGCTGGCTCATTCAGAAGGCGACCGCTGCCTTGGCCGGCGTGGTTTCCACGCCTTTCTGGCCGTTGGGGCCGATCAGTTGCACGTTGATTTTCTGGGTGGCCGGGAAAGCCTTGAACAGTGGCGCCAGGTCCACCTGTGCCAGTTTGTCGGGGTTGGCACAGGCGAGCTGGTAATGGGCACCGATGTCGCTGTGCTGGTGGCCGTGCGCGTGTTCGTCACCCTCGTCGTCGGCTTTCAGGGCATCACCGAACAGCGGGCTTTCCAGCTCCTGCTGTTCTTCCTTGCAGTTCGCTGCTGCAGAAAGGCCGAACAGCTTGAGGGGTTGTTCGAGTTGCTGGCGCACGGCGGCGACCTTGGCCTTGTCTGCATCGCTGCTGGCGGCATGCTCGAAGCCCACCAGGTTCATTGCCGGGCTGTCCAGCTCCAGCTCCAGGGTGTTGTCATCAAGCACGACGTTGAGCTTGGCCACGCCATGCTCGTGGGCGCCGAGCGTGCCGTGGGCGTGGTCATGATCATGATCATCGTGGGCATGGGCCACGGCCAGTGGCAGCAAGGCGAAGGGCAGGGCGAGCAGCAGGCGACGCATGGACGACTCCGGGGCGGGCTGGAAGATTGGGTTATGTTATAACAACTTTTCTGCGCGCCGCCAGCCTGCGTGGCTAAGGTTTCATGTTGCGGTAGCATGGCTGCATTGACCTGGGCTCAAGGAATGCATCATGAGAATTCGTGGACAGATTGGTGACTGGCCGGTGGACCTGACCATCGAGCTGGCGCCTGAAGAGTGGGCGCAACTGGGTAAGCCAATCGAGGTGCCTGCTGTGGCACAGGGTGCTGCGACGTCTACTGTTGCGCCACCGCGTCAGGATGACGGGCAATGGTCCGCAGCGCGTGAAGTGTTGCGCCTTGCCGGGCAGATGAGCGGGCCGGAGTTGCTGGACCGGCTGGAAGGGCTGGCGGGAAGCACGGCGGCGGGCAAACGGTTGCTGGTGCGCTTGCGGCACAGCAGTGAGGTGAAGGTGGAAAGTGGCGTGGACTCGCCGGTCTATCACTGGGTTGGGTGAAAGAACCCTACAAGGATCAGGTGGCCGTGGGTTCCGTACGGTCCCTGTAGGAGCAGCCTTGTGCTGCGAATGGGCCGCAAAGCGGCCCCGGCATTCTCAGAACATCGCCGCCGACAGCTTGCGGCGATACACACCAACCAGCGGGTGATCCCCACCCAGCAACTCGAACACCTGCAGCATCGCCTTCTGCGGCAAGCCGTTCTCGTAACCACGGTTACGCTGGAACAGCTTCAGCAGCCCATCCAGCGCCGCCTCGTACTGCTGGCGCGCCAACTGCTGGATGCTCAGCTGGTAAGCCGCTTCATCGTCTTGCGGGTTCTGCGCCAGGCGGGTTTTCAGGTCGGCCACTTCCGGCAGGCTGGCGGCCTGGCGCAGGAAGGTCAGCTGAGCCTTGGCGCCGGCCAAGGCGGCCTTGTGCTCGTCGGTCTTGACCGCATCCAGCACCACCTGGGCCTCGCCCAGTTCACCGCGCTCGGCCAGGCAGCGGGCGTACAGGATCAACGCCTCTGCATTGCTGTTGTCTTCACCCAGCAGCGCCTGCAACAGCGCTTCGGCTTCGGCAAAGCGGCTTTCGGCAAACAGCGCCTTGGCCTGCTCCAGTGGCGAAGCGGTGGGGGCGGCGGGCATCTGCACGTGTGGCTCGAGCATGGCGCGAATCGCCGATTCCGGCTGAGCCCCGGCAAAACCGTCCACCGGCTGGCCGTCCTTGAACAGCACCACGGTCGGCAGGCTGCGGATACCGAACTGGGCAACCACCTGTTGCTCCACGTCGCAGTTGATCTTGGCCAGCAGCAACTCGCCCTGGTAACCCTCGGTGATCTTGGCCAGCAACGGCATCAGTGCCTTGCACGGCGCGCACCACTCGGCCCAGAAGTCCACCAGCACCGGCTTGTGGAAAGAGTTCTCGATCACCAGTTGCTGAAAGGTGGCATCGGTAGCGTCGAAAATGTAAGGCGTGTCTTGGGTCATCGCGACTCTCGCAAACTCGTGAATGGCACCACTATAAGGCGTCGCGGCTGGCGTGGTACAGGCTGACCCTGCGGAATTCGTGTGGCTCGGCCAGGTCCGGCAGGGTCAGTGCTTCGAGCACGCCCAACTGCTGGTACAGCGGGTGGCTGAAGTCGCGTACCCGCGAGTCGGCCACCAGCGCCTGGCGACCGCGGCTGAGGAAGGCATCCAGCAGCGGCAGATTGGCGCGGTCGTACAGCACATCGGCAACCAGGATCAGGTCGAAGCGGTCGTCCTCGGCAAAGAAGTCGCTGCTGTAACTGAGCGCTACCCCGTTCAGCGCGGCATTGGCGCGGCAGGCATCCAGGGCCAGCGGGTCGAGGTCGCAGGCCACCACTTCCAGTGCCCCGGCGCGCGCGGCGGCAATGCCGGCGATACCGGAGCCGGCGCCAAAGTCCAGCACGCGCTTGCCGGCCACCCATTCCGGGCGTTCGGCCAGGTAGCGGGCCATGGCCAGGCCACTGGCCCAGCAAAAGCTCCAGTAGGGCGGCTCTTCAAGAATGCGCCGGGTTTCGTCGCTGCTGAATGCACGGTCCATGTTCTGGTCGTCGATCAACCACAGCTTCAGGTCACAGCCGGGCAGCTCGCTGACGATCAGGCGCGCTTCGCCGATCAGGCCGCCGAGAGCCTGTTGCAGGGCCAGTGGCGCCACTTAAGGTGCCTTCTCGAAACGCAGCGGGCCGGTGGCCTGGGTCTGGGCCTGGCTGATACGTACCGGCGGCAGGTGCATGATCAACTGGCCGGAACGGCTGGCGCGGCCACGTAGCTCGACCCTCGCGCCGGCCGGGAAGGCCTCGGGGTTGAAGCGAAGGTGGTAGGGCAACGCTTGCCCGGTGCCGGTCAGGTTGCTGCTGGCCAGCAGGCGTTGCGGGCGGTCGCGTTCGTCGATGACCAGCAAGGCCAGTTCCACGTCGGCACCGGCCGGGATTTCCAGCAAGGTGCCGCTCAGTTCACGCTGGTAGGCCGGCAACGGGCCCAAGACTTCGGCCGGTTTGGCCGAGCGTGTTGGCGTGGGCGCCGGGAGGGTATCGGTCTTCGGCCTGTCGCTGCCGCAAGCGGCGAGCAGGGCGGCGCAGCACAGCACGACGAGCGCTCGGTAGTGCATGGGGGAGTCCTTAACGGGCAGATTTCCCATGGATGTTAACCCCTTTGGCTTGTCTTGCCAGTGCAATGCGCTACCATGGCCCTCCCTTTTTTTGTTGCCTGCCACCATGCACTGTCCCTTTTGCGGTGCCAACGACACCAAGGTCATCGACTCTCGCCTCGTTGCCGAGGGCGAGCAGGTGCGCCGCCGCCGCGAATGCGTGGCCTGTGGCGAGCGCTTCACCACCTTCGAAACCGCCGAACTGGTGCTGCCCCGGCTGATCAAGCAGGACGGCACGCGCCAGCCTTTCGACGAAGACAAGCTGCGCGCCGGCATGCAACGGGCCCTGGAAAAGCGCCCGGTCAGCGTCGAGCGCCTGGAAGCGGCGCTGGCCCACATCAAGAGCCGCCTGCGTGCCACTGGCGAGCGCGAAGTCAAATCGCTGGTGGTGGGTGAAATGGTCATGGCCGAGCTGCGCAAGCTCGACGAGGTGGCTTATATCCGCTTTGCCTCGGTGTACCGGCGTTTCCAGGACCTGGACGAGTTCCGCGAAGAAATCGACCGCCTGGCCCGTGAGCCGGCTAAAGAGTGAACATGCCCAGCCAAGCCGCCATCCTTGACGCCCACTACATGGCCCGCGCGCTGGAGCTGGCGCGCAAGGGCCTGTATACCACCCACCCCAACCCGCGCGTAGGCTGCGTGATCGTGCGTGATGGCGAAGTGGTCGGCGAAGGTTGGCACGTGCGCGCCGGCGAGCCGCATGCCGAAGTGCATGCCCTGCGCCAGGCCGGTGAGCGTGCCCGTGGCGCTTGTGCCTACGTTACCCTTGAACCGTGCAGCCACCATGGGCGCACGCCGCCGTGTGCCGAGGCGCTGGTCAAGGCTGGTGTGGCGCGGGTTGTGGCAGCCATGCAGGACCCTAACCCGCAAGTGGCGGGGCAAGGCCTGCGGCGCCTCGCCGAGGCCGGTATCGAGGTGGCCAGTGGCGTGCTCGAAGCCGAGGCCCGCGCACTCAACCCGGGCTTTCTCAAGCGCATGGAAACTGGCCTGCCGTTCGTGCGCGCCAAGTTGGCCATGAGCCTGGACGGCCGCACCGCCATGGCCAGTGGCGAAAGCCAGTGGATTACCGGCCCGGCTGCCCGTTCGGCGGTACAGCGCCTGCGCGCCCGCTCCAGCGTGGTGCTGACCAGCGCTGCCAGCGTGCTGGCCGACAACGCCCGCATGACCGTACGTGGCGCCGAGCTGGGCCTGGATGCCGAAACCACAGCCCTGGCTCTCAGCCGAACGCCGCTGCGCGTACTGGTCGATGGCCGCCTGCGCCTGCCACTGGATGCGCCGTTCTTCCAGGCTGGCCCGGCACTGGTGGTGACCGCTGTCGCAGATGACCCGCGCTATGCCGCTGCCGGCCACGAATTGTTGAGCCTGCCAGGTGACAATGGTCAGGTCGACCTGCCGGCGCTGCTGCAGGCCCTGGCCGCTCGCGGTGTCAACGAAATCCTGCTGGAAGCCGGTGCCGGCCTGGTCGGTGCCTTTGCCCGCCAAGGCCTGGTGGACGAATATCAGCTGTTCGTTGCCGGCACCTTCCTCGGCTCCCAGGCCCGCCCGTTGCTGGACTGGCCGCTGGACAAGATGAGCGAAGCGCCGCGATTGAAAATTACCGAAATGCGGGCAGTGGGCGATGACTGGCGGGTCACAGCCATCCCCCTGCCGGCACCCGGCGTATAATGCCGGGCTTGCCCCGTGCAAACCGTTTTTGAGGAAGACCCCATGTTTACCGGCATCATCGAATCCATCGGCACCATCCGCAGCCTCACCCCCAAGGGTGGTGACGTGCGCGTCTACGTCGAAACCGGCAAGCTCGACCTGGGTGACGTCAAGCTGGGCGACAGCATCGCCGTCAATGGGGTATGCCTGACCGCTGTCGAACTGCCGGGCAATGGCTTCTGGGCCGACGTCAGCGTCGAAACCCTCAAGCGCACCGCGTTCATCGACCTCAAGAGCGGCAGCAAGGTCAACCTGGAGAAAGCCCTGACCCCCACCACCCGCCTGGGTGGGCACCTGGTCAGCGGCCATGTCGACGGCGTCGGCGAAATCATCTCGCGCAGCGATAACGCCCGCGCCATCCAGTTCCGTGTGCGTGCACCCAAGGAGCTGGCCAAGTACATCGCCCACAAGGGTTCGATCACCGTCGACGGCACCAGCCTGACGGTCAATGAGGTCAATGGCGCCGAGTTCGAGCTGACCATTGTCCCGCACACCCTGTCCGAAACCATCATGGCCGACTACCGCGCAGGGCGTCGGGTAAACCTTGAGGTCGACCTGCTGGCCCGTTATCTGGAGCGCTTGCTGCTGGGTGACAAGGCTGCCGAACCGAGCAAGGGCAGTGGCATTACCGAAAGCTTCCTGGCCGCCAACGGCTTCTTGAAATCCTGATTGAGAAGGGGGTGCCGCGTGGCGCTCAACAGCATCGAAGAACTGGTCGAAGACATCCGCCAGGGCAAAATGGTCATCCTCATGGATGACGAAGACCGCGAGAACGAAGGCGACATCATCATGGCAGCCGAATGCTGCCTGCCCGAGCACATCAACTTCATGGCCAAGCACGCCCGTGGCCTGATCTGCATGCCGATGACCCGCGAGCGTTGCGAAACGCTGAAGCTGCCGCTGATGGCGCCGCGCAACGGCTCGGGCTTCGGCACCAAGTTCACCGTGTCGATCGAAGCCGCCGAAGGCGTCACCACCGGTATCTCCGCCGCCGACCGTGCACGCACGGTGCAGGCCGCTGCCGCCAAGGACGCCAAGGCCGAAGACATCGTCAGCCCTGGCCACATCTTCCCGCTGATGGCCCAGCCCGGCGGTACCCTGGCCCGCGCCGGCCACACCGAAGCTGCCTGCGACCTGGCGCGCATGGCCGGTTTCGAGCCAAGCGGCGTGATCTGCGAAGTGATGAACGACGACGGCACCATGTCGCGCCGCGCCGAGCTGGAAGTGTTCGCCGCCGAGCACGGCCTGAAGATCGGCACCATTGCCGACCTGATCCACTACCGCATGATTCACGAGCGCACCGTGCAGCGTGTTTCCGAGCAGCCGGTGGAAAGCGAGCTGGGCGAGTTCAACCTGGTCACCTACCGCGACGCGGTGGAAGGCGACGTGCACCTGGCCCTGACCCTGGGCAAGATCTGCGCCGAAGAGCCGACCCTGGTGCGTGTGCACAACATGGACCCGCTGCGCGACCTGCTGCTGGTCAAGCAGCCAGGCCGCTGGAGCCTGCGTGCTGCCATGGCCGCCGTGGCCGAAGCCGGCAGCGGCGTGGTACTGCTGCTGGGCCACCCGCTGGATGGCGACGTGCTGCTGGCGCACATCCGCGAAAGCGCAGGCGATGCACCGGCCAAGGCACCGACCACCTACAGCACCGTGGGTGCCGGTTCGCAGATCCTGCGCGACCTTGGTGTGCGCAAGATGCGCCTGATGAGTTCGCCGATGAAGTTCAACGCGATATCCGGATTCGATCTGGAAGTTGTAGAATACGTGCCCTCCGAGTGACTTGAGGCGGCATTGACGCCCTCTGCTCGAGTCCAGACCCCTGTCGAGGCCGCTTGTATGCGGCCTCGCTCTTGAAGATGAGAATATCGGAATGACCCTGAAGACCATCGAAGGTACCTTCATCGCCCCCAAAGGTCGCTATGCTTTGGTGGTTGGCCGCTTCAACAGCTTCGTCGTTGAAAGCCTGGTAAGCGGTGCCGTTGATGCCCTGGTACGCCACGGTGTCAGCGAAAGCGACATCACCATCATCCGTGCCCCGGGCGCATTTGAAATCCCGTTGGTAGCACAGAAGGTCGCCCAGCAAGGCGCCTACGACGCGATCATCGCCCTGGGCGCCGTGATCCGTGGTGGTACCCCGCACTTCGAATACGTGGCGGGCGAATGCACCAAGGGCCTGGCCCAGGTGTCCATGGAGTTCGGTGTTCCGGTGGCATTCGGCGTACTGACCGTCGACTCCATCGAACAAGCCATCGAGCGTTCCGGCACCAAAGCCGGCAACAAAGGTGCTGAAGCTGCCCTGTCCGCACTGGAAATGGTCAGCCTGCTGGCGCAGTTGGAGGCCAAGTGATTAGCGACGAAAGCGATCGTTTCAACCCGCGCGATCCAAAACCTGCGGATGCCGGCAAGCCCTCGAAAAGCGCCAAGCGCCGCGAAGCCCGCAAGCTCGCGACCCAGGCACTGTACCAGTGGCACATGGCGCAGCATTCGCTGAACGAGATCGAAGCGCAGTTCCGGGTGGATAACGATTTCACCGACGTCGACGGTGCCTATTTCCGTGAAATCCTGCATGGGGTTCCGGCAATCAAGGGCGAAATCGACAAGGCGCTGGTGCCTTGCATGACCATGACGCTGGAAGAGCTCGACCCGGTCGAGCTGGCCGTGCTGCGCCTGTCCACCTGGGAGTTCATCAAGCGCGTCGACGTGCCGTACCGCGTGGTGATCAACGAAGGTGTCGAGCTGGCCAAGGTCTTCGGTGCCACCGATGGCCACAAGTTCGTCAACGGCGTGCTGGACAAGCTGGCACCGTCGCTGCGTGAAGCCGAAGTCAAGGCGAACAAGCGCTGATTCTGGCGCTGTAGAGCCATGGGTGAGTTCGAGCTGATCAACCATTACTTCGCCGCCGCGCCTTGTGCGCAGGGCGGCGAGGGCGTGGCCCTGGGTATCGGCGACGACTGCGCCCTGCTAGCCCTTCCCCCCGGTGAGCAACTGGCGGTGTCGACCGACACCCTGGTCGCCGGGGTGCATTTTCCCGCTGTCTGCGACCCGCTGCTGCTTGGCCAGCGTTCGTTGGCCGTGGCCGCCAGTGACCTGGCCGCCATGGGCGCGACTGCGATCGGCTTCACCCTCGCCCTGACCCTGCCGGACGTTGGCCCTGACTGGCTGGCGGCGTATGCCGACGGCCTCAGCCGCATGGCCCACCGTTGCCGCATGAGCCTGATCGGGGGTGACACCACCCGGGGCCCGCTGAGCATCACCGTCACCGTGTTTGGCCGCGTGCCGGCAGGCCAGGCGTTGCGCCGTAGCGGTGCGCGCCCAGGCGACCTGCTGTGCGTCGGTGGTGTGCTGGGCAAGGCGGCCGGCGCGCTGCCGCTGGTGCTGGGAGAACGCGAGGCACCTGCCGAGCAGGCCGAGCCGCTGCTGGCCCATTACTGGTCGCCAATGCCGCAGCTCACCCTCGGCACGCTGCTGCGTGGCCGGGCCACGGCGGCGCTGGACATTTCCGACGGCCTGCTCGCAGATTGCGGGCATATCGCCAAGGCGTCCGGCGTAGCACTGGAGGTGAACCTGGCCCAGGTGCCGGTGTCTCCTGCTGTAGAGGCGTTTCTCGGCCGCCAAGCGGCAGTGCAGGCAGCCCTTACCGGTGGCGACGACTACGTGCTGGCCTTCACGCTGCCGCCTGAGGCGCTGGCGCCTCTGGCTGGCCTCGGCCTCGTCGAGGTGCATACCATTGGCCGTGTGCTCGAAGGGAAGGGCGTGACCTTGCGCGACGTGCAGGGCCGGGACATCACCCCCGTTCAGCGGGGCTATCAACACTTTAGGGAGACACCGTGACCGATCACCCCAATCAGGTGCCTGCGGAGTTCGTTCCGCCTTCGGTCTGGCGCAACCCGTGGCACTTCATCGCGTTTGGCTTTGGTTCTGGCACCTTGCCCAAGGCCCCGGGTACCTGGGGCTCGCTGGTGGCCATACCGTTCATCCCGTTGTGGCAGATGTTGCCTGACTGGGGCTACTGGCTATTGCTGGGCGTGAGCATGCTGTTTGGCTTCTGGTTGTGCGGCAAAGTCGCCAATGACTTGCGCGTACACGACCATGAAGGCATTGTCTGGGATGAGATCGTCGGCATGTGGATCACCCTCTGGCTGGTGCCAGAAGGCTGGCAGTGGCTGCTGGCAGGGTTCCTGATGTTCCGCTTCTTCGACATCCTCAAGCCATGGCCCATCCGCTGGATCGACCGCCATGTGCACGGGGGCGTCGGCATCATGCTCGACGATATCCTGGCCGGCGTGTTTGCCTGGCTGGGCATGCAGGTTCTGGTGTGGGCGGTTGCCTGAACAGGGAGCGCGTGAATGGCCATAAGGACGTTGCTGTTGGCAATGCTGCTGAGCGTTGCCCCATGGGTGGCGGCTGCTGAAGGCGTGCCGAAGCAGATCCACCTGGTCAGTGAGGAGTGGCTCGATTACACCAACGCTGACGGTACCGGGGTGGCCTGGGACGTGCTGCGCAAGGTGTTCGAGCCGGCAGGGGTCAAGGTGGTGCCGCAGAGCGCGCCCTACAGCCGTGCAGTCGGGCTGGTCAAACGTGGCGAAGCCGATGCCTGGGTGGGCTCGTACAAGCAAGAGAATGCCGACAACCTGTACCCGCGCTGGCACTTCGACATGGACCACATCTACGCCCTGGGGCTGGCCAGCAAACCTGCGCCTACTGCGCAGAATGTGGGCAAGTATCGCCTGGCCTGGGTGCGCGGCTACGACTACGGCAGCTACCTGCCAGATGTGCATGAATACCGTGAAATTCAGCGTCGCGAAGGCATTCTGCCGATGCTCGAGCATGACCGGGTGGACTTCTACATCGATGCACAGACCGAAGTCGATTATGTCCTGAGCCAGTCATCCCAGCCCGAGCGCTTCCGTCGTACCCATGTGGCCGAGCTGCCGCTGTACCTGGCGTTTGCCCGCAACGGCCAGGCGAAGGCGCTGTGTGACCTGTTCGACAAGCGCATGGACGAACTGGTGCGCAGCGGCGAGCTGAAGCCGATTTTCGAGCACTGGAAACAGCCGTATCCGTTCACTGCAGACAGCAAACCGCATTGAAGCAGGGGCGCTTTGCACCCCATCGCCGGCAAGCCAGCTCCCACAGGATCACCACAGCTTCGAATCCCGTGCAGTACCTGTGGGAGCCGGATTGCCGGCGATAGGGCCGAGCCTGGTTAACCTAAGCATCGAACTTTTCGATCTTAACCCGCGGTATTCAGCCCGCCCACAGCCTGCAACCGGCTGATACAATCGGCCCACGAGAAATTTCCAACTTATTCCAGGAGCACAACGTGCCCGTCGTCTTTGTTGCCGCCTCTAAACTCCCGACGCCATTCGCGACCTTCACCATGCATGGCTTCCTCGACGAAGCCACTGGCCGCGAGCACGTAGTGCTCAGCCTGGGTGACATTGCGGACGGCCAGCCGGTGCTGGGGCGCCTGCACTCCGAGTGCCTGACCGGCGATGCCTTGTTCAGCCAGCGCTGCGACTGCGGTTCGCAGTTGGAAGCCGCGCTGCAGGCCATCGCCCGTGAAGGCCGCGGGGTACTGCTGTACCTGCGTCAGGAAGGCCGTGGCATCGGCCTGTTGAACAAGATCCGCGCCTACGAGCTGCAGGATGGTGGCGCCGATACCGTCGAAGCCAATGAACGCCTGGGCTTTGCCGCCGACCAGCGCGACTACGCCATCTGCTTGCCGATGCTGGAGCACTTGGGTGTGAAAGCCCTGCGACTGATGACCAATAACCCGCGCAAGGTCAAAGCGCTGACCGACATGAACATCGTGGTTGCCGAACGTGTGCCGCTGCACACCGGCCACAACCCGCACAACCGTTACTACCTGGCGACCAAGGCCGGCAAACTCGGCCACATGCTGGGCAATGAACACCAGGGCGAGGTGCCCCAGGCGTGACCCGTACCGAGGTCAAGCGGCGCCTGGCACTGGCCTGGTGGCAGTACCTGGCGATGGGCCTGGTGCCGCTGCCGGTCATGGCCTGGGCCTTTGGTGGTGGTGACGCGCTGATCCCGGTGCTGGCCATGCCACTGTTCATCGCCGGCGCGGCGACCATGTTCCTCAGCCTGCCGCGCTTCGGCGCCTACAAGCGCGCACTGATCGCCACCTCCAAGGTGCTCGGCACGGGCGAAGAGCCCGCTGCCTGGATCGAACTGGCCCGGGTACGGCGCATGGCCATGTTGTACGCCTGCTTCCCGGCCTGGGTCGCCGCACTGTCGGTGCTGGTCGGCCTTGAGGCGGTGCCGCAAATTCTGCTGGCACTGTCTACCGTGGTGGTGCTGTACCTCTATCGCATTCCACGCCAGCTCGGCTGATGCGCCTGCTGCCAGGCCTGCTGGCGCTGTTCGCCTGCACCGTGCTGGCCGCTGACCCCCTGCGGGTGGTCAGCCTGGCGCCCTCGATGACTGAAATCATGCTCGAACTGCGGGCCGACGACCTGCTGGTGGGGGTGCTCGACGGTGGCGAGCGGCCACCAGCGCTGCGCGACCTGCCGTCGGTTGGGCGCCAAGGGCAACTGAACATGGAGCGCCTGCTCAGCCTGCGCCCCGAGCTGTTGTTGCTCTGGCCGGGCAGCGTGCCACCCGCCCAGCGCGACCAGCTCAAGCGCCTGGGCATCGCCACCTTCAGTGCGGAACCCCATGATATCGACCAGTTGATCGCGCAGATCGAAGCCATCGCCGAGCGTATCGGCCGTGCCGAACAAGGCCATCAGTACGCCCGGGCCCTGCGAGAGCGGCTGCAGCAGTTACGTGAGCAGTACCGGCGTGACGAGCCATTGCAGGTGTTCTACCAGGTATGGGACCAGCCGTTGTACACCCTGGGTGGCCGGCAGGTGGTGAGCGATGCCTTGGCAGTGTGCGGGGCGCGCAATGTGTTCGCCGACCTCAACCAGCCGGCACCGCAGGTGAATGTGGAGTCTGTGCTGCTGCGCAACCCACAGGTCATCCTGGCTGGCGACCCAGCGCAACTGGCGAGCTGGAAGGCCTGGCCGCAATTGCGTGCGGTTGCCGATGGCCGCTTGCTGGTGGTGCCCGACAAAGGTCTGGAGCGGCCCAGCGGGCAGATGATCGAAGCCACCGCACGCTTGTGCGCGTTGCTCGCGGCTAAAGCGCCGGCGTCCAGGTAACGCTGAACAACAGCGTGCGGCCTTCTTCGCGGTAGGGGTGGTAGGCACCCTCGTAGCTGTACAGGGCACGGCTGTGAGTGTGGTCCAGCAGGTTATCCAGCTTTGCTTCCAGTTTCAGTTCGTCAGTGGCTGCCCAGCTACCGCGCAAACCGAGCAGGCCATAGCCGCCGATGCGGTTGCGGTTGGCCTCATCGTCATAGCTGCCGCTGACCGCTTGCCAGCCTGCGCCCACGGTGAAACGCCCGAGTTCACGGTCCAGGTCCAGGCTTAGCGTGCGGCGTGCACGGCGGGCGAGGGTGTGGCCGCTGTCACGGTCACGAGGGTCGATCAGTGCCAGGCCCAGTTGGCTGTGCCAGGCGCCCCATTGTTGCGCCAAGGCCATTTCGAAGCCGTTGATACGGGCCGAGGCAACGTTGCGGGGTATCGAGTCCTGGCCGAACACGATCGCATCGCGCAGGTCGGTGCGGTACAGCGAGGCTTCCAGGCGGCTGTCCGCAGTCAGCTGGCTGCGCCATTGCAGCTCGTAGCTTTTGGAGTGCTCGGGGTCCAGGTCCGGGTTGCTGAACTGGGGGTAGTACAGGTCGTTGAAGGTTGGCGCCCGAAAGCCTTCGCTGTAGGACAGCAGCACATCATTCTGTGCGTTCAACGGTACGGTCAGGCTGCCGCTCCAGGTGGTCTGGCCGCCGAACTGCTGGTTACGGTCATGGCGCACACCCACTTCGGTGGAAAACCGTTCGCCCTGGTAGCGGTGCTGGACAAAGACGGCGCGGTTCCAGCGGCTGTCTTCGGTGAAGTCGGTGCTGGCGTGCACACGGTCTTCGTACCAGTCGCCACCCAGCAGCAGGTTGTTCCGCTCGCCCAGGGCCAGGTCGTTCTGCCAGGTGACCTGATCACGGTAGGTGTTGAACACGAAGCGTTCGGCGCTGAGCTTGTCGCGCTTGTCGTCGCGGTTTTCGCTGTGGGCCAGTTCCAGCCGCGAATGCCAGGCGTCGGTGAGCTGGGCATCGAAGTAGCTGCCCAGGCTGCTGACGCTGAAATCGGTGTAGGGCTGTTGGCCGAAGCTTTCGAAGGTGACCGGGTCGAAGCCGCCGAACGGGTTGTCGTACTCGCTGCGGCCACGGCTGTCGAGCAGGTTCAGCCCGGCCTCGAAGCGCTCACCGAAGGTGTGGGTCAGGCTCAGGTTGAATGCCTTGTTGCGGTAAGCGTCGTGGTCGCCATCGCTGGCGAATGACGGCCCGGTCGAGTCGATGCCGGCCGTTTCATCCCGGCTGGCGCCAAGGTTGAAGCGGGTCGCGTCGTTGCCGCCCGAAAGCCCCAGGCTGCGCTGGAATGTCTGGTTGCTGCCGGCGGCCATTCGCAGGCGCGGCTGCAGGCCGGGGCCGTTGCTACGCCGGGTGAAGATCTGGATTACCCCGCCAATGGCATCGCTGCCGTACACCGCTGAGCGCGAGCCGCGCAGCACTTCCACCCGCTCGATCTGGTCGACGTCGAGAAACTGCAGGCCGCTGTCGCCGGAAGTAGCGTTGGCGATGCGCACGCCATCGACCAACACCAGGCTTTGTGCCGCCTTGGTGCCGCGGATGAAGATGCCAGGCAGGCTGCCGCGGCCACCGGTTGGCGCAACTTGCACGCCAGGCACGCGGCTGAGCAGGTCGGTGACGCTGGTGGGTTGCAGGCGGTCGATGTCAGTGCGGGTGAAGACGGTGTTTGCAGCACTGGTGGCGGTGCGCGACTCGACCTGGCGGCTGGCGCTGATCAGCACGTCGGGGAGCTTGAGGGCGTCGTCGCGCTCGGCGGCCAGCAGGGGGAGGGGGAGGCAGAGCAATGTGGCAAAGCTTGGGGCTTTCATGGACAGTACCATTTTGCGAGGGCTGCGCCCTCGATCGCGACACAGGGCCGCTCCTACAGGTGGGCGAGTCTTGGAGCGATTGTGTTGTGTGGCCTGTCAGGGCCCCATCGCCGGCAAGCCAGCTCCCACAGGTATTGCCCAAGCCTGGGGAGCGGTGCGGTCAATGTGGGAGCGGCCTTGTGTCGCGATGGGCCGCAGAGCGGCCCCGGGGATTACAAGCCGAGCATGGCCATGCGGGCCTTCACCGAAGCTTCGATCCCGGCCGCATCCAGCCCGCACTCAGCCAGCATCTGTGCAGGCTTGGCATGCTCGACGTAGATGTCGGGCAAGCCCAGGTGCAGCAGCGGCTTGAGCACTGCCTGGCTGGCCAGGAACTCACCCACCGCAGCACCCGCGCCACCCATGATGGCGTTCTCTTCAATGGTCACCAGCAGCGCGTGGCTGCCAGCCAGTTCCAGCACCAAGGCCTCGTCCAGCGGTTTGACGAAGCGCATGTCAACCACTGTGGCGTTGATCTGCTCGGCCACCTGCATGGCCTCGGCCAGCTGCACGCCAAACACCAGCAGGGCGACGTTCTCGCCTTGGCGGCGAACCACGCCCTTGCCGATTTCCAGTGGTTCCAGGTCGCCGCTGATCGGCGCATCCGGGCCGGTGCCACGCGGGTAGCGCACGGCTGCCGGGCCGTTGTACAGGTGGCCGGTGCTGAGCATCTTGCGCAGCTCGTTCTCGTCGCTCGGGGTCATCACCAGCATGCCCGGGATGCAGCGCAGGTACGACAGGTCATAACTGCCCGCATGGGTCGGGCCGTCTTCGCCAACGAGGCCGGCGCGGTCGATGGCAAACAGCACATCGAGGTTCTGTACGGCCACGTCGTGGATCAGCTGGTCGTAGGCACGCTGCAGGAACGTGGAGTAGATCGCCACCACCGGCTTGCTGCCCTCGCAGGCCATGCCGGCCGCCAGGGTAACGGCGTGCTGCTCGGCGATCGCCACGTCGAAGTAGCGTTCCGGGTAGCGCTCGCTGAAGTCGACCAGGTCGGAGCCTTCCTTCATCGCCGGGGTAATGCCCACCAGGCGGTTGTCGGCGGCGGCCATGTCGCACAGCCACTGGCCGAACACGGCAGAGTATTTCGGGCCGCTGACTTTCTTTGGCGCGGCAGGCTTATCGGCCGGCTCCAGCTTGGTGATGGCGTGATAGCCGATCGGGTCGACCTCGGCCGGGGCGAAGCCCTTGCCCTTCTTGGTCACCACGTGCAGGAACTGTGGGCCCTTCAGGTCACGCATGTTGCGCAGGGTGGCGATCATGGTCGGCAGGTCGTGGCCGTCGATGGGGCCGATGTAGTTCCAGCCCAGTTCTTCGAACAGCGTGCCCGGCACCAGCATGCCTTTGGCGTACTCCTCGGTGCGGCGGGCGATTTCCCAGGCGCCTGGCAGGCGCGACAGCACTTTCTTGCTGCCTTCGCGCATGCTCGCGTAGGTGCGGCTGGAGAGGATCTTGGCCAGGTAGTTGGACAGGCCGCCGACATTGCGCGAAATCGACATGTCGTTGTCGTTGAGGATCACCAGCATGTCGGCGTTGACTTCCTGGGCGTGGTTCAACGCCTCGAAGGCCATGCCGGCAGTCAGCGCGCCGTCCCCGATCACCGCAATCGACTTGCGTGCGCTGTTCTGCAGACGGGCGGCAATGGCCATGCCCAGTGCTGCGCTGATCGAGGTGCTGGAGTGGCCGACGCCAAAGGTGTCGTACTCGCTCTCGCTGCGGCGCGGGAAAGCGGCGATGCCGTCCTTCTGGCGCAGGCTGAGCATGCGGTTACGGCGCCCGGTGAGGATCTTGTGCGGGTAGGCCTGGTGGCCCACGTCCCACACCAGCCGGTCGTCCGGGGTGTCGAACACGTAGTGCAGGGCGATGGTCAGCTCGATCACGCCCAGACCGGCGCCAAAATGCCCACCGGTCTGTCCCACGGTGTAGAGCAGTTCCTGGCGCAGTTCGTCGGCCAGGGTCTCCAGGTCGGCTTCGGCCAGCCGGCGCAGGCCGGCAGGCGTGTCAGCGCGGTCTAGCAACGGCGTGACCGGGCGTTCGCGGGGGATCTCTTGAAACGTCGTGGGCATCAGGCGAGTCGTTATAGGTGTGTGAAGACGCGGCAGTTTACCCCATTGTGGGAAAAGTGCCCATTCGACGACAGGTTACGCGGCCCCTGTGGGAGCGGGTTTACCCGCGAATGCGTCCGTAAATTCAACATCGCATTCGCGGGTAAACCCGCTCCCACAGGGAATGGTGTAGCTGCTCAGTTACGGCGTTCGACGATGTAGCGCGCCAGGGCCCGCAGTGGCTCGGCCGTTTCACCGAAGCCTTGCAGTGCGATCAGCGCCTGGTCGCGCAGTTCGATTGCATAGGCCTTGGCCGCTTCCAGGCCCAGCAGGGCCGGGTAGGTCGGTTTGTCACGAGCTATGTCGGCACCCTGGCGTTTGCCCAGGGTGGCGGTGTCGCTCTCCACGTCGAGGATGTCGTCCTGCACCTGGAATGCCAGGCCGATGGCCTGTGCATAAACCTGCAGGGCATCCAGCTGCGCCTGTTCGGCACGGGCGCTGGCCAGGGCGCCGAGGCGTACGCTGGCTTCAATCAGTGCGCCGGTCTTGTGCCGGTGCATGAACTCCAGTGCCTGCTGGTCCAGCTTCAGGCCTACCGAACCGAGGTCGATGGCCTGGCCGCCGACCATGCCTGCGGGGCCGGCAGCCTTGGCTAGGGCCTGGACCATGGCCAGGCGAATGCCGTCGGCCTGCGGGCTCAGGCCTGGGTCGAGCAGGGCACTGAATGCCAGGCTCTGCAAACCGTCGCCAGCGAGGATGGCGCAGGCTTCGTCAAATGCTTTGTGGGTAGTGGGTTGGCCACGACGCAGGTCGTCGTCGTCCATGGCTGGCAGGTCGTCATGCACCAGCGAGTAGGCGTGGATCAGTTCGACCGCGCAGGCCGCGCCGTTGGCCTGTTCGGCCGGGGCGCCCAAGGCTTCGCAGGCCGCGTAGGCCAGCAGCGGGCGTACGCGCTTGCCGCCGTTCATCACGCTGTAGCGCATGGCGGCGTAAAGGCGGTCCAGCTCTTTGGACGGGGCAACGAACAGCGGTTCGAGGGCAGCGTCGACCCGAGCCTGGCAGCTGGCCTGGTAAGTGCCAATCATGCTTCCGGCTCCGCGTCGAACGGCTGCGCGGCCAGTTCGCCGTCGCGTTCCAGGAGGATTTGCACCTTCTGTTCGGCCTGGGCCAGGGCACCCTGGCAATCACGGGTCAGGGCGATGCCTTGCTCGAAGGCGGCCAGCGACTCTTCCAGCGACAACTCGCCGTTCTCCAGGCGCTCGACCAGTGCTTGCAGGTCTGCGAGGGATTGCTCGAAATCGAGGGAGGCTTTTTTGCGGGCCATGGCGACTTTCTCGGTGGCATTCAGAACGGCGCGACACTAGCAGAGCGGGGCGGGGGGAGCAAACTTCCGACAGCTGCCCGGCTGATACAGGCCGCTCTCAAAAGGGCCGCAAAGCGGCCCTGTCCGGAGGATCAGGCCGGCTCTGCTTCCCGTTCCAGCATCGCCTCGCGGTACCGCGCCAGCTCCTCGATGGTCAGCACCGGCAAGCTGTACTGCCGCGCATAAACCGCCACCTGCTCGCCACGCGCCATGCTGCCATCGGGGTTCATCAGCTCGCACAGCACTGCCGCAGGGCGCAGGCCGGCCAGGCGCGCCAGGTCCACCGAACCTTCGGTGTGCCCACGGCGGGTCAGCACCCCGCCATTGCGGGCGCGCAGCGGGAACACATGCCCCGGGCTGACGATATGACGCTGTTCGGCGCTGGAGCGCAGTGCCGCGCCAATGGTGGTGATGCGGTCCTGGGCAGAAACCCCGGTGGTGATGCCTTCTGCAGCCTCGATGGTGACCGTGAAGCCGGTGCCGTGGCGGGCCTGGTTGTTCTGCACCATTGGCGCCAGTTGCAGTGCGTCGACGGTGGCTTCGTCCAGGCACAGGCAGACGATGCCGCTGCAGTCGCGGATCATCATGGCCATGGTCTGCAGCGTAATGTTTTCGGCAGCGGCAATGATGTCCGCTTCGTCCTCGCGGTCGTCATCGTCAAGCAGCAGCACAGGGCGCCCGGCCTGGAAGGCGGCGATGGCGGCGGAAACAGCGGGGAATTGCGGATGGTTACGGGTGGACATGAAACGCTCCTCGTGAATGATCGATGAACGTCTCGGGGCGAACAAAATGCGCGCGCAGGGGCGCCCGGATGGCCCCTGCCTGACGCCTTCTTTCATCCGGACTATGACCGTCGGCTCTGGAGTTGCACCAGATCTGCTGACCCCCGGCATGGCCGGGGCGCTCGCGGGCTCATCTTTCGATTTACCGCCGGTGGGGACTTTCACCCCGCCCTGAAGACCGCCCAAGCATACCGCACCTTGCCCCCCCGCTGGCAACCCACGGCTCTACGACCTTTGGCGGTATCATGCCGTCATGCATTCGAGGAACAAGCCCATGGATATTCTCCAGGTCGCCGGTGGCAAGCCGATCAAGTTGTGGACCGATGGCGTGCCGGTCGAAGACGAGGCCCGCCAACAACTGCTGAACACGGCCAGGATGCCGTTCATCTTCAAGCACCTGGCGGTGATGCCCGACGTGCACCTGGGCAAGGGCTCGACCATCGGCAGCGTGATCCCTACGGTCGGCGCGATCATCCCCGCTGCGGTTGGCGTGGACATCGGCTGCGGCATGATCGCCGCGCGCACCTCGCTGCACGCGCGTGACCTGCCAGACAACCTGCATGGCTTGCGCAGTGCCATCGAGCAGGCGGTGCCGCATGGCAAGAGCTTCGGCAAACGTGACCAGGGCGCCTGGGCCGATGTGCCGGCCAAGGCGGACAAGGCCTGGGGCCAGCTGGCCGGGCGGTTCAAGGCCATTACCGACAAATACCCGCGGCTGGAAAAGACCAATAACCGCCACCACCTGGGCACACTGGGCGGTGGCAACCACTTCATCGAAGTGTGCCTGGATCAAGCCGACCGCGTCTGGTTCATGCTGCACAGCGGCTCGCGCGGTGTGGGCAATGCCATCGGCAACCTGTTCATCGAGCTGGCCCAGGCCGACATGCGCCAGCACCTCGCCAACCTGCCGGACAAGGACTTGGCGTACTTCGAAGAAGGCAGCCGCCATTTCGCCGACTATGTCGAAGCGGTGGAGTGGGCGCAGGAGTACGCCCGGCAGAACCGCGAGCTGATGATGCTGGCCGTGGTCGGCGCTGCTCGCAAGGCGCTGGGCAAACCGTTCGAGGCCAGCCTGGAAGCGGTGAACTGCCACCACAACTACGTGCAGCGTGAGCAGCATTTTGGCCGCGAAGTGCTGGTGACGCGCAAAGGGGCGGTGTCGGCACAGAAGGGGGAACTGGGCATCATCCCGGGCTCGATGGGGGCCAAGAGCTTCATCGTGCGTGGGCTGGGCAACGAGGAGTCGTTCTGTTCCTGCAGCCATGGCGCAGGCCGGGTGATGAGCCGGACTAAGGCCAAAAGCCGCTTTACCGTCGAGGACCAACGGCGTGCCACGGCGCATGTGGAGTGCCGCAAGGACAAGGACGTCGTCGACGAGATCCCAATGGCGTACAAAGACATCGACGCGGTGATGCGTGCCCAGCAGGCGCTTGTAGAGGTGGTTCATACCCTGCGCCAGGTTGTGTGTGTGAAGGGGTAGCGAGAAGTGCCATAACTGGCTACCGCACAGTGCGCCGGGGTAGTTCCTAGAGTGTTGCGCAGCCCACTTGGGGCAGACACCAGAGGATTGCAGAAATGGCCACGCTTTACCCGTTCACTGACAGCGACGTCGATGATGCCTTCGCCCAGCTCGACCACGCATTGTTCGACAAAGTGCGCGAAGCTGATGGACCTGGAAGTGACCCCACCCCGAACATGCTGATCGTTGCCGGTGCGCAAGGGTCAGGCAAGACCTACCTGCTGGAGAAGCAGTTGCTGCCCAGCGAGCGCTACCAGAACCATGTGCGGCTTTACCTGCCAGAATTTCGCAAGCTGCACCCGCACTACACCGAAATGAGCGAGCACGGTGTGCTGCACGTATACGAGCACACCGAAGCCTTCATCAGGGCATTGAGCGGCAAGGTTTTTGGGTACGCTTTCGCCAACCGCTACAACATCATCATGGAAACGGCACTGGACGACGAAGCATTCGCCGGTTTCCCGCCTGCAGCCGTAGAGGCGGGTTACCGCTTCGAGATTCACATGATCGCCTGCAAGGTGGAATTCAGCCATTGGGCGACCCTCGACCGCGGTGTGAAGAGCGTTGCCAAGGGCGAAATCGAGCGATTCGTGGCGTTGTCGCAGATCCAGGCCTCACAGGCGAATGCCAAAAAGATCCTGAACGCTTTCGAACACGCCTGCACCCAGGCCCCTGGCTCGCAGGTCACACTTTATGAACGTGGTTTCGAAGCGGATCAGCAGAGCAAGGTGCTGTGCCACAGCACTTGTGATGCCCCTGGCGTGTTGACCCCGCAGGCGGACTACGATGGCCAGCCCTTTTTCCGGGCGCCTTACCACGACACACTGGTTGAAATCCGGCGCAGCCCTGAAGGCAACGACTCTGGCACCTACCTGCAATTCTTCCAGGTCGTGCATGCCGGCATGCTCGATGAGCCGGTGCGCCAACAGATGGTCATGGCCTGCTGCAAGACCCTTGGCCGTAGCACCGACCTGGTACCGCGGATTTCCAGGGATGCCTTCCGCGACCTGAGCCAGTACCTGCTCAAGTACACCTATCCTTGATGCTACGAGGGCTCAGCAGGCGCCGGATAGGCGGTTATCTGGCCAGCTGCTCGACCACCGTCTGCAAAGAGGCCCCCAGCATTTCCCCATGGCCCAGCCCTTCGAACCTTTCGAAACGCACCTGAAGGCCTTGTACCATGGCCAGGTCTGCCGCCAGTTCTCGTGCAGGCCTCTCGACATCGCCCTTTAACTGCGCCCTGGGGTTGGCAGGTTCCTCGCTACCGCGCATCAGCAGCAGCCGCACAGGGTTGCTGCCCAACCGTTGTTCAAGGCCCTGTGCCTCCTGCACGATTGCCCCGTCATGCCACCACAGCGAAGGGCTGGCCGCCGCATAGTCACTGAACGCCCCGGGCCGGGTGAACAGCGCATGCAGCACGGCCAGCCCGCCGTAGGAGTGGCCCCACAGCGTCTGTCGCTGCAGGTCGATGGGGGCCAGCCCGGCCACCATCGGCCGCATGCGCTCGGTCAGCAGATCCAGAAATGCATCCACGCCACCACTGGGCAGGCCGGTCAGCGGGTCACGCTGCTCGGCCTGCCCAGGCAACGCCGGGGTATAGTCATAAGTCCGCCCCGCCCGCTCGATACGCTGCCCGGTCTGGTACCCCACGGCCACCAGCAAGGGCGCCTGGCCGGCGGCCAGTTTGGCCAGTTGCTGGCTGTTCAGCGCGCCGAGCGCAGCATTGCCGTCGAGCATCCACAGTACCGGGTACCCCGATGCTGGCGCCGGGCGGTTCGGCTTACCGACCCATAAACGGTAATGACGCTGGCCATCCGCCGAGTCCAGGTCGAGCTGGGTGAAGCGGTAGGCCAGGTCCTGACGCTGCAGCAGCGAGGTGTCCATCTTCTGGTTGCGCTCGGGCTGTGCCAGGGCAACGGGGGCTGCAAGGGCCAGTGCCAAAGCCAGCGTCAGGGTCATCTTGCTCATCAGGCGTCTCGTCAGGGCTTTGCGAGGAACGCAAGGCTGGAACGCCCAGATGATAATCAGTCCTGATTGAGCGTAAAGCGCATTAACTTTCTAAACAGTCCCTGGCCATCGGCAAGGTCAGGTGCAGGCACAGCCCAGGGCGGCCATTGCTGGCCCACAAGCGGCCGCCTTGCAGCTCGATGGCGCGGCGGGCGATGGCCAGGCCCAGGCCGAAGCCCGCGCCACTGTCGGTCAGGCGCTGGTAGGGCTTGAAGATGCGTTCAAGGTCGGCGTCAGGTACGCCGGGGCCCTGGTCGCTCAGGCGCAGGTGCCAGCAGTCGCCTTCACGCCAGCCCTCCAGGCTGACCCGGCCCTCGGCCGGCGAGTGGCGAATGGCATTGCGCATCAGGTTTTCCAGGGCCTGGGCCAGGCTGTCCAGATGGGCCTGTACCAGGCAATCGGTGCCGAGTGAACACGGCAGGCGTGCACGGTTCCAGCCACTTTCGAAGCAGGCGTCCTGGCACAGTGCCTCCCATACGGAAACCATCAGTATCGGCTCGGTCGGCAAGCTGGGCTGTTCGGTGTCCATCCAGGCCAGGTCCAGCGTGTCTTCCAGCAGTTTCTGCATGTCGGCGACTTCACGGTCCAGGCGCTCGCGCAACTGCAGCGGCGGCAAGTCGCTGTCATGGGCGATGCGCAACCGTGCCAGGGGCGTGCGCAGCTCGTGAGACAGCGTGCGCAGCAGCAGGCGCTGTTGCTCCAGGCTCTGGCGCAGGCGCCCGGCCATGTGCTCGAAGGCCTGTGCCAGTTCACCCAGCTCGTCACGGCGTGCCAGCAGGGGCAGGGCGGGGCTGTCGAGGTCATCGGCACGCAGGGCGTCGGCGCGGTCGCGCAGGCGGTTCAGCGGCACTACCAAGTGCCGGTACAGCGCCAGGCCCAGTAGGAGGGCGAGCAGTGCAGGTGCAACGCCGTGGGTGATCACATGGGTCCATGGCGTCAGGCCGGTGGGCAGCAGGCGTTCGGGCAGTTGCAGCACCAGGCGGCCGCGCTCGGGGTGCTGCGGGAATTCGATGCTCACGTAGGGCAGCTCATCCTGCAGGCGCCGGCTCATGGGCCAGTCCAGTTTGCGCATGAAGGTCAGGTGGCTGGCCTCCTCGGCGCTCAGCGGCGTGGTGCCGAGGCTTTGCAGGTGTGGGCCGATCACCGCCACCCAGGTGTCCTCGGCCTGTTCCAGTTGCCTGCGCCAGGCCTCGGCGCCTACCGCACCGCCCTGGCTCCAGGCGTCTTCAGCTTGTTGCGCATAGCGCGCCAGGTAATCCTGGTCGGCCGGGGACAGAAAATAGGTGCTGCGCTCCACCGACAGGCCCCAGGTCCAGATCAGCCAGATCAGCAACAGGCAGAAGCTGACCTGCAGTACGGCCAGTTTCCACAGCAACGGGTGGCGACGCATCAGGGCTGTTCCGTGTCGACCAGGATATACCCCTGCCCGCGCACGGCCTGGATCTGCAGGTGCTGGGCACTGATGTCGGCCAGTTTGCGGCGCAGGTTGCACACATGCACGTCCAGGCCCCGGTCCAGGCGGGTATAGGCCCGGTGCAGCACGGTCTGGTACAGGAAGGGTTTGCTCAAGGCTTCGCCGGGATGCGCCCGCAGCGTCACCAGCAAGCGGAATTCGGATGCGGTGAGGCCAGCGGCATTGCCGTTGTGGATAACGTCCTGGCGGTCGTGGTCCAGCATCACTTCGCCGACATCGGCACGCAGCGCCGTGCCGCGATCAAATGCCACGCGCCGCAGCAAGGCATCGACCCGTGCGTCCAGCTCCGCCAGGCTGAAGGGCTTGGGCAGGTAGTCGTCGGCACCACGGGTAAAGCCACTGATGCGGTCCTGCTCGGCGCCCAGCGCCGACATCAGCATGACCGGCACCGCCTGCTGCCGGCGCAACTCGTCGAGCAGGCTGAGGCCATCGATACCCGGCAGCATGATGTCCAGCAACACCAGTTCGAACGGTGTTTGCCGAATGGCGTCCAGGGCCTGGGTACCCGTGGCGCAGGCGTGTACCCGGAAACCGCGTTTGAGGAAATGGCGTTCCAGGTCCTGACGCAGGCTTGCGTCGTCTTCGGCGAGGAGAAGTGAGGTGGGCACGGGGAGCCTTGAATGAGAACCTGTATCAGTTACGAATCATCCCATTGCCAGCAAGGGAGGGCAACGCCTGGGTGTGTTAAGAAGGTTAATCCTGCTGCGCCCCCGTTTTCCCTCCGGTATCGTTCGCAAAAAGCAACTTGTTTCGTTTGCGAATTACTATCATTTGGGCGAAGGGTGTGTCATGAACGGTTTCACAGGTGTGGGGAGCTCGCGACGGGCTCGGGGCTGGCTGGTGCTGGGGTTGCTGGCGCCGTTTTCGGTGTCGGCACTGGCCGAAACGGTAGCGACCCAGGCGGCAGCCGAGGACACCTCGCTCGACCTGCCGGCATTGACCATCGAAGGCAACCGCCTGTACGACATGCTGCCCTCGGAAGCCACCGGTGGCTACAGCGTCGATGCCGCGACCGTGGGCACCAAGACGCCAGCAGCGCTGAAGGACATCCCCCAGTCGATCACCGTATACACCCAGGACTACGTCAAAGACCGCCAGTTCGTACACCTGGATGACCTGGCCAAGTACACCGCCGGCCTGCGTACCCTGACCAACGACAGCGGCCGGTCGTCGATCTACGCCCGTGGCTATGAGTACAGCGAATTCAACATTGACGGCCTGCCGGCGCCGATGGCCAGCATCTTCGGTACCGTACCGTCGCTGGCGGCGTTCGACCGTGTCGAAATCATGCGCGGCCCGGCGGGGCTGTTCAGCAGCACCAGTGAACTGGGTGGCATCGTCAACATGGTGCGCAAGCGCCCGACTGCCGAGTTCCAGGGCCACGTCGAAGGCAGCTATGGCACCTGGGACACCAACCACGAAGAAATCGACCTGAGCGGGCCGCTGGATGACGCCGGCCGCGTGCGCGGGCGTTTCGTCGCGTCCCGTGACGACACCAATGGCGAAGTCGATTACAACGCCAACACCAGTAACAGCTACTACGGCGCGCTGGATGTCGACCTGGACGACGCCACCACGCTGTCGTTCGGCCTGATGCATGAAGTGAAGAACATCACACCGCACAATGGCTACCCGGCAACGTTGTCCGGTGATGTGCCCGACTTCAGCCATTCCCGTTTCCTGGGGGCGGACTGGAACTACTTCGACGGCAAGACCACCGACCTGGTCGCCGAGCTGACCCACCGCTTCGACAACGGCGGCTATGGCCGTATCGCGGCGCGCGGCTCGCACCGCGACACCAATTACCTCTACGCCTTCACCGCCACCAATGCCACCACCGGTGCCAACTCCGAGCGCGCCAGCGCGCGCGACTTCACCCAGGACACCTACTCGCTGGACGCCAGCTACAGCCAGCCGTTCGAAACCCTCGGCCAGGTCAGCGAGTTTGTGGTCGGCACCGACTACAAGAACTACGACACCGAGTACCTCAACGGCACCACCAACCTTGGCGCCATCAACGTCAACACCTACTCGCCCAAGCGGTTCGCCAAACCGTCGCCCAACTACAGCACCGAGACCGGCATGCAGGAAGAGGAATATGGCCTGTATTCCAAGGTCACCTTCCGCCCGATCGAGCGCCTGGCGCTGATTGCCGGTGGCCGCTTCAGCTGGTACCGCGGTGATTTCTACACCACCACCCTGAGCAGCGGTGCCAGCACCAACGACAGCAAGCGCGTGGACGGGCACTTCACGCCGTATGGCGGCCTGGTCTACGACCTGACCGAGAACCATGCGCTGTACGCCAGCTACTCGCAGGTGTTCAAGCCGCAGTCCGACACCGACAGCAACGGCCGGGTGCTGAAGCCGCGTGAAGGCGAGCAGTACGAATTCGGCCTCAAGAGCAGCTACTTTGGCGGCGACCTGAATACCCGTTTCTCGGTATTCCGCCTGACCGACAAGAACCGCGCCACCACCGAATATGACGAGGATGGTGTAGACACCAATTTCTCGATTGCCTCCGGCAAGACCCGCGTCAAAGGCGCGGAAGTGGAAGTGAGCGGCAAGCTGACGCCAAACTGGGAGTTGCTGGCCGGCTACACCTGGATGGAAACCGAAACCCTCAAGGGTGACGCCGAAACCACCTTCTTCATCATGCCGCGCAACCAGGCTTCGCTGTGGAGCAAGTACACCATCAGCCAAGGCCCGCTGACCGGCCTGGTCATTGGCGGCGGTGTATCGGCGATGAGCAACTTCTATTCCGAGAACGGTGGCGTGCGTATCGATGCACCCGGCTATGCCACGGTTGACGCGATGCTGTCGTACCCGGTTACCTCGAAGCTGACGGCCACCTTCAACGTCAACAATCTGTTCGACCGGGACTACCTGTCGCGGGTGGGGTCGACGTCCACGTTCAACTTCTACGGGCCGTCGCGCAGCATGATGGTAGGGGCGCGTTACGACTTCTGATCGGCTCGTTCCGGTACGCGTGCGGTCCCTGTAGGAGCGGCCTTGTGCCGCGATGGGGCGCGCAAGGCCCCGGCAATTTCAGCTTCACGCAGATATTGTCGGGGCCGCTGCGCGCCCCATCGCGGCACAAGGCCGCTCCTACCAGGGGGCAGCAAACGATGAGAAATTGTTGCTACACCGCGTGTGCAACCTGTGAAGCCGCACTAGAGTGAACCCATGCGGAGCGCTTGCTGCTTACGCAGGAGGTCTGCAAGGACGCTACAACGTTGTTGAGATGGACGGCTGGTATTGAGGAGTAAGCCCCATGTAAACAATTTGAAAGTTAGTGTCCTGGCATCCCTGTGAGGGGAATATGATTGAAGACCCATACATGCTGTTCACCCGTATTCCTGTTGTCGTAGACGCGCAAGGTGGTTTGTTTACAGACCCCTTGTGGGTCAAAGATATAGAGCTTCACCTCACCTACATAGAAAACTTCGGCATGTGCTGCCCTGTCGAGAGAGGCGGCAACGTCGACGGGCTGCAAAGCATTAGCCATCTGGATGTTAAATGGCTTTATGGGTTGCGCAAAGACTATGGGCTTTCGTCAGTATTAAAGAACTTTTTTCCGAATTTCATAACCGTCATCAATGCCTGCAAGCATGCCCGGATCGTTCATTCTGACGGGGCCGGTTGGGCATTCCCCTTGTCCTTTTACCTATTGCCGCTCAAGCCGTTGTTCCGCTTCCAATGGGTGATTGTCATAGAGTCTTCATTCTGGATGTTGGCTCAGGGGCAGGCGCGAACCCTCAGAGCAATCATCGAACACCACGTGCACACCCTGTTATTGAAGTGCTGCCTGAAGTTGGCGAATGCCAGGATTTTTACCCAGTCCTTCTACAAGGAATATTTTCTTGGGAGCAATAACAATCGTACGTTAATTAACCCTGCCAGCTGGCTCGACAAGAAATTCATGGCATCCCCTGAGGCCGTCAGACATAGATTCGAAGGCAGGCGCAGCCGCACACTCAACGTGCTTTACCCATCCCGCCTTGTTCTGGATAAAGGTGTACTGGTAGTCCTTGAAGCCATTGAACAGCTGAAAACCGAAGACGTTGATATCACCGTCACCCTGATGGGCGATGGTGATTTGAAAGAGCACTGCCGACGCTTTGCTGCCGAAAAGCGTGGCGGCGTCGAGGTGAGGTTTCAGGACGCGGTTGATTACGGCAAAGATTTTTTCAGGATCATTGCCCAACATGACTGGCTGTTGGTGCCGACATTGAAACAGGAACAACCCCGAATCATTTTTGACGCATTCAGCCAGGGCGTTCCCGTCATCGGTTCTGACACATCCGGGGTCCTGGACATAACCAGCAAGCACAACGCGCTGACGTTCGAAACCGGGAACCCGTCCAGCCTGGCAGACCGTATTCGTCATGCTGCCCGGCATCCCGAGCTGGCGCTGGAAATGGGGCTTGCGGGGTTGGATTATGCGACCGGGAAAACACACTTGCAGATGCATCAGGTGCGCGAGGAGTTCCTGAAGAGCAGTTTGACGCCCTCTGCCAACCCGCGCGCCCCAAATGACTGACGACGGGCGCCCCTATCACCGACTGATAACCAGGCGCCCACCACCTTGGCGAACCTGCAGCCCATAGGTCTGGGCCAGCATGGCCAACGCCAGCGGCATATCATCGACCGGGAAGGTGCCAGACACCCGCAGTTCGCTCAACGCGGGGTCGCACTCCAGGCGCTGGTCGGCGTAGCGCATCAATGCCTGCGCCCACTGTTGCAACGGCATGTCATCGGCCACCAGCAAGCCGCGTTGCCACGCCAGGCTGGTTTCACGCACCTCCCCGACAAGGCCCAGACGCTCCCGGGTGAATCGAACCTGCTGCCCGGCGCGAATGATGTTCTCGACTGCCGCCACACTGGTGCTTTCGGGTCGTACCTGCACGGCGCCTTCGTACACCTCAAGCAAGGTTTCATCGGCCAGCTGACGCACGCTGAACCGCGTGCCCAGTGCAAGCAACTGCCCATGCACGGTCTGCACCATCAGCGGCCGTGGGTCGGCAGCGGTCACGATGTACACCTCGCCACGGCGCAGATGCAGCAACCGTTGCGCGCTATCGAAAAGCAGCTGCAGGGCACTGTCGGTATTCAGGATGATTTGCGTGCCATCGGCCAGCCGCGCGTGTCTGCGCTCGCCCACAGCCGGATGGTAATCACTGGCAAAACGCCCGGCCTGCGAGCGCCAGCCCCACCAGCCAAGCGGTGCGGCACCCATCAGCAGAACCAGCCCGCGCAGTACCGCGCGCCTGCCCGGGGGGCGTTGCAGGGTGTGCCTGGCCAGCGTTGGCGGCAGGCTGCCCAGGCGTGAAAGCAGGCGCTGCGCCCTTTTCCACGCACGTTCGTGCTCATCACTGGCAAGCCGCCAGCGTTCCAGTTCGAGCTGCTGGGCAGGCAGCAGCGGCCCTTCCTGCATCAGCATCAGCCACGAGGCTGCCTGGGCAAGCACATGCTGCGCGATGGCATCGTCGGGTGTTGCAGTACCGTTAGTCATCGGGCATCTGCGTCAGGCAGGTCAGGTAGCCGTCGTGGATGTACTTCTTCACCGTCGGCAGCGCTATGTTCAAGGCCACGGCGATGTCCTTGTGCTTCATGCCGTCCAGGGTCGCCATCAGGAATGCCTGCCTTGCACGCGGTCGAAGCTTGTGCAGAACTGCGTCGATCTCATGCAGGGTCTCGAGGATCACACATTGCAGCTCAGGCGACGGATACTCGGGCTCTGGCAGCAACAGCAGCGCTTCGAGCCACGCCTGCTCCAGCGACTGCCGGCGCCGCCAGCTCACCAGCACGCAGTTCGCGATGCGCGTCAGGTAGGCGCGGGGTTGACGAATCGGCTCGACCCGCGCGCCCTCGCGGCTGGCCAGCACACGCAGGAACGTATCCTGGGCCAGATCGTCGGCCACCCCGCGCCCCCATGACCTCAGCCGGTAGGCAAGCCAGTTACGCAGCCAGGCGTGGTTCTCGATGTACAGCGTTTCGATACTGCACGGCTCGGTACTGTCAGGCGGGGAGAAGGGGGCATTCATCGTCGATTGAATTGATACATGGTCTGTCGCAAATGCAAACCATTATCACTAGAATTGCTCAAGTCACAAGGCCAGTTCGGTAAATTCGGACGCTTCCTAGCCATTCATATCCTTTTTTCGATCTCGTGCGACAGAGGAGGTAACTAGCCCGCTGCCAGTGGTGGGCGCGAACCCTACGAGCGAGAAAAGCATGCTCCCAGTACGTTGTCCTTCACCTGCTCCGCGCCCTCGGCCTTGCCTGTCGGCCATCAACTTTGTGCTGCGTTGCACGCTGACCAGTTGCTGCGCTTCAGGCCTGCTGCACAGCAGCGCGGTTTTGGCCGAGGATGCCCACAAGGCTGCGCTCACGGCTACCCGCCTGGACGACGCCACGCTGCGTGACTACAACATTGCCCAAGGCCCGTTGGGGGCAGCCCTCGGCAGCTTCAGCAGCCAGGCCGGGCTGCTGCTGTCGTACGAGCCTGACCTGATTCGCGGGCGAACAGCGCCCGCCTTGAAAGGGCGGTATACGGTCAGCGAGGGCATGCAGCGGTTGCTCGCCAATACCGGTTTGCGGCTGGTGCCAAGTGCTACCGGCACCTACGTGTTGATGGCGCAGGGCACCGCTGCCCGTGCAGCAGCAGAGTTGTCGCCGACGATGGTCGAGGCCGCCGCGCAGGGCCCAGAGGTGGAAACCTACAGAGCGCCACGTTCGTCAGTGCACCTGACCAGCGAGCAGATCGACCGCTTCGGCCGGGTGTCTGCGGGCGACCTGCTCAACGGTATCCCTGGCGTGCAGGTTGGTGACACCCGCAATGGCGGTGCCCTGGACGTCAACATCCGCGGCATCCAGGGCCAGAGCCGGGTGGCGGTCAAGGTCGATGGTTCTGAGCAGGCCCTGGATGTCTATCGAGGTTATGGCGGTACCCAGCAGCGCAGCTATATCGATCCCGATCTGATCAGCAGTCTGACCGTGAACAAAGGGCCGTCGACCAAGTCCGGGGCGATAGGCGGCACGGTGGAGATGCAGACGATCGGTGTGCAGGACATTCTGGTGGACGGCAACCAGGTCGGCGTGCGCCTCAAGGGTGATTTCTGGGACAACGGCGTAGCCCCCGCCCACCGCAGCGCCAGCTCCAGGGATGAAAGCCTGACCGCGCCGCCACGCGACAGCCGGGGCAGCCTGTTTGGCTCCGAGGCTGAGTCTGGCAGCGCTGCCTTTGCCTTTACCACAGAGCGGCTGGACGTGGTGGCGGCGTATGCACACCGTAACCAGGGCAACTACTTTTCCGGCAAGAAAGGCCAGGACCGCTACCGCATCCATGACGAAGACGGCCGGGAGCAGCCAAGCGTGGCAATGACCTACAACGCCGGGGAAGAAGTGCTCAACTCTTCATCGAAAACCGACTCGTACCTGCTGAAGGCAACCTGGCGGATAGCCGACGACCATACGCTGGACCTGGGCTATCGCCGCTACCACGGTCGCACTGCCGAGATCATGCCTTCCGACATCTATCGTTTCGGCACCGCGGGTATCTACCAGTACCCCTTGGGCGAGGTGAAGATCGACACCTACACGGCGCGCTACCACTACCTGCCTGCCGCTAACCCCTGGGTCGACCTGACCAGCAACCTGTGGATGACAGACGCCAAAACCAGCACCTTGAGCTCAGCCTGGACGGCGCCTGCTTCGCAGTTGTTTCGTTCTGACCGCAGCTGGACCCGCCAGGACAACCGCCGTATTGGTGGCGACCTGAACAACGTCTCCCGGTTCGAGACGACCCATGGCGACTTCAAGCTCGACCTGGGCGGCGCTTTCCAGCTCGAAGACCTGCAACCGCAGAAAAGTGTGCTTATCACCCAGCATGACATCGATGCCAACCGCACCCTGCGCGATGCCTCCAGGCAGGAGTTCAGCTTCAACGGCAAGCTCGAGTACCAGCCGATCGAGCAACTGACCCTGTGGGGCGGTGGCCGTTATAGCCACTTCCACACCAGGGACAACACCGTGCTGGCCACCGCCCGGCGTCAGGACCGCGAGGTACGATACATCTCGGCGAGTGGCCCGAAAGGCTGGGGCAGCATGACCTGGTTCCCTGATCAGAACGGCCAGTACACCGATGCCACCGACCCCAGGCTGAACAACGGCATCGTCTTCGGCAACAGCAACGAGCCGTTCAATGGCGTGCGTTTCAACGACTTCGGCGCGACCAGCGTGGAGGTCGGCACCGAAGGCATCAGCAGCGTAGTCACAGGCTATGACCATAGCCCGCAAGGCAGCAGCAGTGGCGGCGGCTTCTCGCCGGCATTCGGCATCAACGTCGAGCTGATGCCCGACACGTTCTTCTATGTCTCCTACACCCAGGGCCTGCGCCTGCCGTCTTTGTTCGAGACCAGCCAGGGTACCCAGCAAGTCTCCCCCGGTAAAAGCCTGAAGCCCGAACGCTCGCAGAGCTGGGAGATCGGCGTCAGTGCGTTGCGCGACAACCTGTTGACCGAGCACGACTCGGCCGCGGTCAAGCTTGCCTACTTCGACAACGTGATAAAGAACTACATCACCCGTTACTACGACCCAAGCCCGGGGCTTTGGGGCCTGATGACCTTCAGCAACACCGACAGCTTCAGCACCCGCGGCCTTGAGCTGCAATCACACTACGATGCCGGCCGTGTGTTTGCCGACCTCTCGGCCACCTACTACCTCAAGACCGAGACCTGCGATGCGGACTTCGCCGGCAAACTCCGCGCTACCGCCAACCCGTACCAGAAGACCGAGAACACGCCCAACTGTACGCCGGGCAGTTTCATGGGCTCTTACACCAACACCCAGAACCCGCCACGGTTTTCAGCCAATCTGACTGGCGGCATGCGCTTCCTCGACGAGGCATTGACCGTGGGTGGCCGGGTGACCTACACCTCCGGCCCGACCAGTACCCTCGACAAGCCTTGGCAGTCCGGTGCTACCACGCCGCAGATCGAATACCGCTCGGTTGCGCTGTTCGATCTGTTCCTGAAATACAAGTTGCTCGAGAACACCGAGGTGAATGCCTCGCTGCAGAACTTGACCGATCGCTACTATCTGGACCCGCTGGCGCAAAGCTTCATGCCGGCACCGGGGCGCACGCTGCGGGTGGGGGTAGTGACGCGGTTCTGAAGGCCGCAGAGGGCGTTGGCGCAGAGGGTTTCGCCAGCGCCCCGACATTTTTGCGGGCATTAAAAAGCCGGCTTGTGGCCGGCTTCTCGGGGACGCTTCCGACTAATTTATGGTAAGCCGCAATCGCCTTAACTGTGTGGCCATCAAGGGCCTGAAAGAGATGGCAGATGCCCGTGTGGGATATCGCCGAGCCCTCTGGACCGCGGCTCGCGCCGGTCGGGGCTTAATGTGCGGCGTAGCATACAAGGGCACGCGCAGGATGCCCAGCAAAAAATGGCACAGGTTGTTTCAGCCGGGCCGTTGCTGGCGGAAATGCGACCAGTGGAATACCCAACCGATAATCTCCAGGCCCTGCGCCTGGCGCTGGGCGCAGGTGTAGCGTTCGACGGCGTAATTGCGACGGTCATGGCTGTTCAGGTACAGCGTGCCCTGCGGGCCGAGGCTGAGGTTGTTTACCCTGAGCACGCCATTGTGCAGCAGGGCATAGGTTTCGCCCTCTATTACCCGGGTCATGCCCAGGTCCACGGCCAGGATGGCCTCCTGCGGAATAAGCGGAACCATGTTGCTGGCGGGCATGGCCAGGCAGATGGCGTGATGGGCGTGCACACCCAACCCTTTCAGCGCTTTTGCCGGCAGGCGCAGGTGTTTGCTGGCCACCGGCGCAAGCAGGCCGTTTCGCAGTTCGTAAAAAGGCACCCTCAGCTCCCGGGCACGGTGTGCCGACAGTGGGCTGGGCGGGTTGGCCGGTGCCTGGCGTGGCGGGTGGTTGCGCTGGATCGGGTTTGGGTGTTTGGGCCCTTCGCCTGTGCGTAGCCAGCGCCGATGCACACAGAACAGGTCGGCCATTTCGTCCAGGCGGGCCAGGGGTACGCCGCGGTTGAACCAGTTGTTGACGTGCTGCGGTGTGACGCTGCGCTGAGCGGCGAAATCAGAAGCGGACAGGCCACATTCGTGGAGAAGGGCTTTGAGGCGGTCGCCGGAAGTGTTCATGGGGGCGAGTGTAGCGACGGGGTACCCGCAAGGAAATGAACCGCTTGTTGACGGAATTTGTACGAAAAGTGCCTGCTTGTAGGGCGTTGGTGTAGGACTGCGTAGGACTTTTTACCGAATGAAGGTGCTGTCGCCCCTTCGGGCAAAAAAAAACCCGCCGGAGCGGGTTTTTTTACAACCGGTATCAGCCTTTGTAGGCAGCAACCGATTTGGTGATCGCAGCACGGGCGGCGTCAGCGCCATCCCAGCCTTCGATCTTGACCCACTTGCCCTTCTCGAGATCTTTGTAGTTGGCAAAGAAGTGCTCGATCTGCTGGATCAGCAGGGCTGGCAGGTCGGTGTATTCCTTCACGTCGACGTACAGCTGCGACAGCTTGTCGTGAGGAACAGCGATGACCTTGGCATCACCGCCGCCGTCGTCGGTCATGTTCAGGATGCCAACCGGACGGGCGCGGATAACCGAGCCTGGCGCTACCGGGTAAGGGGTAACCACCAGCACGTCCAGCGGATCACCGTCGTCAGCCAGGGTGTTCGGGATGAAGCCGTAGTTGGCTGGGTAGAACATCGGGGTAGCCATGAAACGGTCGACGAACAGGGTGTCGCTGTCCTTGTCGATCTCGTATTTGATCGGCGCATGGTTGGCCGGGATTTCGATGGCGACGTAGATGTCGTTCGGCAGGTCTTTGCCCGCCGGAATCTTGCTGTAGCTCATTGGGCAGTGCCCCCGTGTTTGACCAAAAAAGTGGCGGCGATTATAGGCACATTCTGCCGGGGCATGCCACGCCTGGCCTGATGTGCGGCCCCGTCAGGCGTGGCTTTCGCGGTACTCGGGGTGTTCGGCCTGCAGCCGAAGCAGCCGCGCCAGCGGGTCTTGCCGGTAGAACTGCGACAACTGGTGGTAGACCCGTGGATAAGCCTGATGCAGCAGGTCGGGGGCACTAAAGAAGTATTCGCTGGTGACAGCAAAGAACTCCGCCGGGTTTTCCGCGGCATACGGGTCGATGGCGGTTTCGGCGTCGGGGTTGTTGTCCAGCTGGCGGTTGAGGTCGTCGTAGGCCTGCTGCATGGCCGTTGCCCACTCATCCACCGGCATGCCGCTGTGCAGCGGCGGCAGGCCGTTGGCATCGCCATTGAGCATGTCGAGCTTGTGCGCCAGCTCATGGATGACCAGGTTGTAGGCCTCCCAGCCACCGCTGGCCAGCACGCCGTTCCAGGCCAGGATGATCGGCCCCTGTTGCCAGGCCTCGCCGCTGTGCTCGCCGTCCCACACGTGCTCCACGCCACTGGCATCGCGGTGGCGCTGGGGGCTCTTGAAGTCGTCGGGGTACAGGATGATTTCGTGGAAGCCCTGGTACCAGTTCAGCTCGCCCAGGTGCAGCAGCGGCAACTGCGCCTGGGCGGCCAGCAACAGGCGCTGCTCGTCGTCGGGTTCGACACCTGGCAGGCAGGTGAGGTGCTTGTCGAGCAGGAACAGGATGCAGGCTTCGCGCAGCCAGTGGTCTTCGTCGTCGCTGATGCCGTCCAGCATCGGCAGGCGCTCGCGCACGGCCTGCCACTGCTTTGGCTCGATGGGGTAGCGCGCCAGTGCGCGCTTGCGCCGCCAGGCGCTGAACGACCACATGCCTGCTGTTCTCTAAGTGTTCAGTGAGCCTTGGCCGCACGGCCCAGGCGGCCGCGCAACAGGCCGAGGATCATCGGCACCAGCGACAGGATGATGATGCCCACCACCATCAGCGACAGGTGCTGCTTGATGAATGGCACGTTACCGAAGAAGTAGCCCAGGGTGACCAGGCCGCCGACCCACAGGATTGAACCGGCAACGCTGAAGCCCAGGAAACGTGGGTAATGCATGTGGGCGATGCCGGCGACGAACGGTGCGAAGGTGCGCAGGATGGGCAGGAAGCGCGCGAGCGTCACGGTCTTGCCGCCATGGCGTTCATAGAACTCATGGGTGCGCTGCAGGTAGTCGCGGCGGAATATTTTCGAGTTGGGGTTGTTGAACAACCGCTCGCCGGCTGTTCGGCCGATCACGTAGTTGGTGCTGTCGCCCAGGATTGCGGCAGCCATCAACAGGCCAGCCAGCAGCACCGGGTCCATACCGCCACCCGCCGCTACGGCGCCAGCGATGAACAGCAGCGAGTCGCCCGGCAGGAAGGGCATTACCACCAGCCCGGTTTCGCAAAAGATCACGGTGAAAAGGATGGCGTAGATCCAGGGACCGTAATTGGTGACCAGCAGATCGAGGTAGGCATCGAGATGCAGGATAAGGTCCAACGGGTTGAAATCCATGTACAGCACCTGTGTTCTTGGGCGTAGGCTGGGTTACCTGGGGATGGGTAAATTTTCACACATGACAGGTGGGGCATTATACGGCGAAGTGAAGATCATGCCCGGGGAGTTTGTAGCGGGGGGTTACGATAGGGACTGTTTTGTGTCAGCACCGAGCCCATATAGGAGCAGCCTTGCGCTGCGAAGAGGCCACTGATGCCACAAGCAATCTCGGCCCTTTCGCAGCGCAAGGCTGCTCCTACAAATGCGGTGAACCGTTTTGACAGGTCAATCCTGGCTGATGGGCAGGATGTAGCTCTTGAACTCGGTATCTTCACGAAACCCGATGGATTCGTAGGTCTTGTGCGCTACCTCATTGTTCGCGCTGGTCGACACCCGCATGCGCACGGCGTTGGTCTCTTTGGCCATTTTCTTCGCTTCACGCATCAGGTGGTCGGCCACCAGCATGCGCCGCGAGTCTTCGGCCACGTAGATGTCGTTGAGAATCCACACGCGCTTGAGCGACAGCGACGAGAAGCTCGGGTAAAGCTGGCAAAAGCCCATCAACTTGCCGTCATCATCATCGGGAAGTGCCAGGTAGATCACTGATTCATCCCGCTTCAGGCGCTTTTCCAGGAAGCTGCGCGAGCTGTCGGGGTAGGGGAGCTGCCCGTAGAACTCACGGTATTTGACGAACAATGGCGTGAGCAGGTCGAGGTGTTCCAGGGTTGCCTTGATGATGCGCATGTGCGGCCCTCAGAGTCCATTTAGGGAAACAGCGGAATGCCAGCGGCTTACAAGGGCATGCTGCCCAATGCGCGTCACAAGTGCAATCCGCCTTCCGTGACATGTTGTTTACTCTTTGCCGAGCAGGAAGTTGCCCTTCTGGTTACCAGTGTGCTCACTTTCCAGGCTATGGACCTCGGCTTCGTCCTTGAGATTCACTCCGGAAAGCTGCCGACGGCAGGCTTCGCGCATCAGGTACAGCAGGCGGTGCGCCGCCATGCCATAGCTCAACCCCTCCAGGCGGATGTTGGAGATGCAGTTGCGGTAGGCATCGGTCAGGCCGACTTTTGGCCCGTAGGTGAAATACAGGCCAAGGCTGTCGGGGGAACTCAGCCCCGGGCGCTCGCCGATCAGCATCACGGTCATCCGTGCGCCCAGCAGTTCACCGACCTCGTCAGCCACTGCCACGCGGCCCTGCTGCACCAGCACAACCGGGGCGCTGGTCCAGCCGTCAGCGGCGGCCTGTTCCTCGAAACGGGCCAGGAACGGCAAGGTGTGGTGGTGCACCGCCAGCGCCGACAGGCCATCGGCGACCACAATGGCCAGGTCGACGCCGCCGGGGTTGGCCTGGGCATGCTGGCGCAGGGTGGCAATCGACTCTTCGTTCAGGCGCCGGCCCAGGTCCGGGCGCTGCAGGTACTGGTGGCGGTCAGTGGCAGCGCTGTGCAGCACCAGGCTTTCGCGCCCGCGGTCACCCAGCTGGGTAGCCAGGCCGGCATGGTCGAAGGCCAGGTGCACGGCATCGCGGGCCTGGGCGTGGGCGAACTGGAAGTCCAGCTGCGCCCCGGTCGGCAGGCTGGTACCGGCACGGCCCAGGGCGATGCGCGCCGGGGTCAGGTTGCGCAGGGCCAGCCAAGGGTTGTCGGGGGTAGGCGTGCGATGGTCCATGGTCATCCCTATGCAAGCTGTGCCAAGGCCTGGCGGAAGGCCGGTGGCAGGTTGTCACCAAAGCGCACCCGGCCATCGGCCTGGGTGAAGATGCCGGTGCGGGCCAGCCATGCCTCGAATTCCGGCCCGGGTTTCAGGCCAAGGGTTTGGCGCGCGTACAGCGCGTCGTGGAACGAGGTGGTCTGGTAGTTGAGCATGATGTCGTCGGAGCCGGGGATGCCCATGATGAAGTTGATCCCGGCCACCCCCAGCAGGGTCAGCAGGGTATCCATGTCGTCCTGGTCGGCTTCGGCGTGGTTGGTGTAGCAAATGTCGCAGCCCATCGGCACGCCCAGCAGCTTGCCGCAGAAGTGGTCTTCCAGGCCGGCGCGGATGATCTGCTTGCCGTTGTACAAGTACTCCGGGCCGATGAAACCGACCACGGTGTTGACCAGAAACGGCTTGAAGTGGCGGGCCACGGCATAGGCGCGGGTCTCGCAGGTTTGCTGGTCGACGCCATGGTGGGCGTTGGCCGACAGTGCGCTGCCCTGGCCGGTTTCGAAATACATCAGGTTTTGCCCGAGGGTGCCGCGTTTCAGCGACAGGCCCGCTTCGTAACCCTCCTGCAACACGTTCAGGTTGATGCCAAACCCGGCGTTGGCCGCCTCGGTGCCGGCAATGGACTGGAACACCAGGTCCAGCGGCACGCCGCGGTTGATCGCCTCGATCGAAGTGGTGACATGGGTCAGCACACAGGCCTGGGTGGGGATGTCGTAGCGCTGGATGATGGCGTCGAGCATTTCCAGCAGGGCACAGATCGAGGCGATGCTGTCCGTGGCCGGGTTGATGCCGATCATCGCGTCGCCGTTGCCGTACAGCAGGCCGTCAAGAATGCTGGCGGCGATACCGGCCGGCTCGTCGGTCGGGTGGTTGGGCTGCAAGCGCGTAGACAAGCGCCCGCGCAAGCCCATGGTGCCGCGGAACCGGGTGACCACGCGAATCTTCTGCGCCACCAGCACCAGGTCCTGCACGCGCATGATCTTCGACACGGCCGCAGCCATTTCCGGCGTCAGCCCTGGCGCCAGAGCGCGCAGGCTGTCTTCATTGGCCTCTTCGCTCAGCAGCCAGTCGCGCAGGCCGCCCACGGTCAGGTGGCTGACCGGGGCGAAGGCCTGGGCATCGTGGGTGTCGATGATCAGCCGGGTGACTTCATCGGCTTCGTAAGGGATCAGGGCTTCATTGAGGAAATGGGTCAGCGGGATATTGGCCAGCGCCATCTGCGCAGCGACACGCTCGCCGTCATTGCTGGCCGCGACGCCTGCCAGGAAGTCCCCCGAGCGGGCCGGGCTGGCCTTGGCCATCACGTCCTTGAGGCTGTCGAAGCGGTAGACCAGGTGGCCTACCGTGTGTACGAAACTTGCCATACAGAATCTCCAGAGCCGCGGGTTGCCCCGCGGCGGGTGGCGGCAATCAGTGCAAGGCCTCTTCGGCCTGCTGGATGGCGGCGAATTCCTCTTCCGGCGTGCCCGCGACCAGGTGGTGGCGGCTGTAGAAAGCAAAGTAGGCAATTAGTACCGCATAGATCACTGCGGCGCCAATTACCACCCGTGGGTCGACCAGGAAGCCGGCAACCACGGCGATGCACGCCAGCACCAGTGCCACGCCCGAAGTGAAGATGCCACCGGGGGTGCGGTACGGGCGCTCCATCTTCGGCCGGCGGATGCGCAGGGTGATGTGCGCGGCCATCATCAGCACATAGGACAGCGTAGCGCCGAACACCGCCACCAGGATCAGCAAGTCGCCCTGGCCGGTCAGCGACAGGGCAAAGCCAATGATGCCGGGGATGATCAAGGCCAGTACCGGGGCCTTGCTTTTGTTGGTCTCCGACAGTTTGCGCGGCAGGTAGCCGGCACGGGAGAGGGCAAAGATCTGGCGGGAATAAGCGTAGATGATCGAGAAGAAGCTGGCGATCAGCCCGGCCAGGCCGACCAGGTTGACGAAGCCGCCCATCCAGGTGCTGCCGCCGTAGGCCTTGGACAGCGCTTCGACCAGCGGGTTGCCGGATGCCTTCAGCGCTTCGGAGCCTGCACCACCGGGGCCGACCACCAGGATCAGCAGGGCGAAGGCCAGCAGTACCAGCATGGCGCCGATCAGGCCGCGTGGCAGGTCACGCTTGGGGTTCTTGGTTTCTTCGGCGGCCAGCGGCACGCCTTCGACGGCAAGGAAGAACCAGATGGCGTAAGGGATGGCCGCCCACACGCCGACATAGCCGAACGGCAGGAAGCTGCTGGCGCCTACTGCGTCCGTTTTGGCGATGTCGAACAGGTTGGCTGCATCAAAATGGGGCACCATGCTCACCAGGAACACCGCCAGGGCGATGGCGGCGACGGCGGTGATGATGAACATCAGTTTCAACGCTTCACCCACACCGAAGATGTGGATGCCGATGAACACGATATAGAACGCCAGGTAGATCACCCAGCCGCCGATGCCGAACAGTGACTCGCAATAGGCGCCGATGAACACGGCGATGGCCGCGGGCGCAATGGCGTATTCGATGAGGATTGCCGTGCCGGTCAGGAAGCCGCCCCATGGGCCAAACGCACTGCGGGCAAAGCCGTAGCCGCCGCCTGCGGTGGGGATCATCGACGACAGCTCGGCCAGCGAGAAGCACATGCACAGGTACATGGTGGCCATCAGCAAGGTGGCGAGGAACATGCCGCCCCAGCCGCCCTGGGCCAGGCCGAAGTTCCAGCCGGCATAGTCGCCGGAGATGACATAGGCCACGCCCAGGCCGACCAGCAGTACCCAGCCGGCGGCGCCTTTTTTCAGTTCACGTTGCTGGAAATAGTCCGACCCGACTTTTTCGAAGTCGACGGAAGAGCCTGCCGGCGAGCCGGCGGAATGATCGCTTGGCATAGATTCACCTGTTGTTTTTCTTGGTGGCCGGAAGGGTTCGGGCCGATGGTGATGTGTACTGCAGGAAGCGAGCCAGAGCGGTTGGTGCACGGTTGCCGCTCTGGGTTTTGTGTAGATCAGGTCCGGCCTCTTCGCGGGCTTGCCCGCTCCCACAGGTATTGCATCGGTTCTGGAAGCAACGATGAACCTGTGGGAGCGGGCGAGCCCGCGAAGGCCGCGACGCTGTTTAGAAGAAGCCCAACGGGTTGATGTCGTAGCTCACCAGCAGGTTCTTGGTCTGCTGATAGTGATCCAGCATCATCTTGTGGGTCTCGCGGCCGACGCCGGACTTCTTGTACCCGCCAAACGCGGCATGCGCCGGGTACAGGTGGTAGCAGTTGGTCCACACACGCCCGGCCTTGATCCCGCGGCCCATGCGGTAGGCACGGTTGATGTCACGGGTCCACACGCCGGCACCCAGGCCGAACTCGGTGTCGTTGGCAATCGCCAGTGCTTCGGCTTCGTCCTTGAAGGTGGTGACGCTGACCACCGGGCCAAAGATTTCCTCCTGGAACACGCGCATCTTGTTGTTGCCCTTGAGCAGGGTCGGCTGGATGTAGTAACCGGTGGCCAGCGAGCCTTCCAGCTTCTCGACCTTGCCACCGGTCAGCAGCTCGGCGCCTTCTTCCTGGGCGATCTGCAGGTAGGAGAGAATCTTCTCGAACTGCTGCTGCGAAGCCTGGGCGCCGACCATGGTGTCGGTGTCCAGCGGGTCGCCGCGCTTGATCTGCAGCACCTTCTTCATCACCACTTCCATGAACTGCGGGTAGATCGACTCCTGTACCAGGGCACGCGACGGGCAGGTACACACCTCGCCCTGGTTGAAGAACGCCAGCACCATGCCCTCGGCAGCCTTCTCGATGAAGCTTGGCTCGGCCTGCATGATGTCTTCGAAGTACACGTTCGGCGACTTGCCGCCCAGCTCGACGGTGGACGGGATGATGTTTTCGGCCGCGCATTTCATGATGTGCGAGCCCACCGGGGTAGACCCGGTGAAGGCGATCTTGGCGATACGCTTGCTGGTGGCCAGGGCTTCACCGGCTTCGCGGCCGTAGCCTTGCACCACGTTGAGTACGCCAGGTGGCAGCAGGTCGCCGATCACTTCCAGCAGCACGGTGATGCCCAGTGGCGTCTGCTCGGCAGGCTTGAGCACCACGCAGTTACCGGCGGCCAGCGCAGGCGCCAGCTTCCAGGCCGCCATCAGGATCGGGAAGTTCCACGGAATGATCTGCCCGACGACACCCAGCGGCTCGTGGATGTGATAAGCCACGGTGCCTTCGTTGATCTCGGCAGCGCCGCCTTCCTGGGCGCGGATGCAGCCGGCGAAGTAGCGGAAGTGATCGACGGCCAGCGGAATGTCGGCGTTGAGGGTTTCGCGGACAGGTTTGCCGTTGTCCCAGGTTTCGGTAATGGCCAGCAGTTCAAGGTTCTGCTCGATGCGGTCGGCAATCTTCAACAGCACGTTGGAGCGGTCCTGCACTGAAGTGCGGCCCCAGGCGTCGGCAGCGGCATGGGCAGCGTCGAGCGCTTTATCGATGTCTTCGGCAGTGGAGCGGGGGAATTCGGCAATCAGTTTGCCATTCACCGGGGACGTATTCTCGAAGTACTGCCCCTTGACCGGAGCTACGAACTCGCCACCGATGTAGTTGCCGTAGCGGTTCTTGAAGGAAACCTTCGCGCCGTCGGTACCGGGATGTGCGTAACGCATGGTGTGTCTCCTGGCTGTTATGTTTGTTGAGGAGTTGAGAAGCGTAGAGCAAAGGTTGGGCCAGCGTTGGGCACCCCAGGCAAATCAATGATTTAGGTCAGTTGCCCGGCCCCGGTGAGCGGCCGTTGTGCCAGCGCCGGTACACGCGGGGGTGACACTTTGTGCCATTTGCGACACGTCACGGCAGGCTGCATTGCAAAGCCTTCCCGGGTGGAGGATGCTGATGTGACTCTCTATCTGCAGAGAACTACAACAATGCAGAGCAATCATTTCAGTCGCCATGCCCAGCAAGTCCATACCGTTGCCCATGGTGGCGCCGGGGAGGGCGGCAGTGACCCGTCCATCGCCCGCTCCTGGCTGCGTTGCCTGGAGGACTACCACCTCGACCCAGCTGTGATCGCGGCCCCGGTGGTGCTTGAGCACGGGCGCCTGCTGGAAAGCCGCGAGCGCCTGCGCCAGGTGCTGCAAATTGCCGACCCTGAAATGAATACCCTGCACCAGCAGCTTTCCGGGGCCGGCCACGCGGTACTGCTGACCGACGCCCGCGGGGTAATCCTCAACTGCGTCAGCGCGCCCACCGAGCGGCGCAGCTTCGAGCGTGCCGGGCTGTGGCTGGGCGCCGACTGGAGCGAAGCGCGCGAGGGCACCAACGGCATCGGCACCTGCCTGGTCGAGCGCCAGGCCCTGACCATCCACCAGAACGAGCACTTTCGTGGCCGCCATACCGGCCTCACCTGTTCGGCGAGCCCGGTGTTCGACCCGCATGGCGAACTGCTGGCGGTGCTTGACGTATCGTCGGCCCGGCCCGATGTTTCGCGCCAGAGCCAGTTCCACACCATGGCGTTGGTCAACCTTTCGGCGAAGATGATCGAAAGCTGCTATTTCCTGCGCCATTTCGAGCAGCAGTGGCTGCTGCGTTTCCACCTGCAGGCCGAGTCGGTCGGCCTGTTCAGTGAAGGGCTGCTGGCCTTCGACGGGGACGGGCGCATCTGCGCGGCCAACCAGAGTGCGCTGAACCTGCTGGGTACCGTGCGCGGTGGCGTGCTGGGCAAACCCATGCAGCGCTTCTTCGCCTGCAGCCACGACGAATTGTTCAACCGCGCCATGCCCGCTGGCAGCACGGTATGGCCGCTACACACCCTGGACGGCCGCCAGGTGTTCGCCAGCCTGCGTGGCCAGGCCCGTACGCCGGTATGGTCAGTGCCCACCGCCTACCGGCAGCCCGTTCGCGAGGTGGAACCGGCCATCTGCCTGCTCGACCCGGCGTTGCAAAACGATTTTCGCCGCTGCGTGCGGGTGTTCGAGCGTGACGTGCCGTTGTTGCTGCGCGGCGAAACCGGTTGTGGCAAGGAGGCGTTCGCCCAGGCCGTGCACCAGGCCAGCGAGCGGCGCGGCAAGCCGTTTGTCGCCATCAACTGCGCCTCGATCCCGGAGAGCCTGATTGAAAGCGAGCTGTTCGGTTACCGCGGTGGCAGCTTTACCGGCGCACGCAAGGAAGGCATGCGCGGCAAGCTGTTGCAGGCTGACGGCGGGACCTTGCTACTGGACGAGATCGGCGACATGCCGCTGGCCCTGCAAACCCGCCTGCTGCGGGTGCTGGAAGAGCGCCAGGTGGTGCCGATCGGGGGTGAACCGCAAGCGGTTGACGTGCGCATTGTCAGCGCTACCCACCGGCACCTGCTGGAACGGGTGGAGCAGGGCAGTTTCCGCGAGGACCTGTATTACCGCCTGAATGGCCTGGAGGTGGCGTTGCCGGCGGTGCGCGATCGCAGTGACAAGGCGCAGTTGCTGGACTTCCTCCTGCGTCAGGAGGCACAGGGGCATCCGGTCGAGCTGGAACCCAGTGCGCGCCAGGCGCTGCTGGACTTCACCTGGCCGGGGAACGTGCGGCAGATGCGCAATGTGCTGCGTACATTGGTAGCGCTTTGCGAAGATGCCCGAATCATGTTCTCGGATCTCCCCGCCATCGTCCGCGAGGGCTTTGCCCTCGATCGCCGGCAAGCCAGCTCCCACCCCGATCACACTGGCTTCGAGCCATTTGTAAATCCAAGGGGATCCGGCTTGCCGGTGGCAGGGCCAGAACAGGCGCTAGAAGGCAGTTGCACCTACAGGGTAAATAGGGCTTTCGAAGCTGACGCTGCACCTGTGGGAGCTGGCTTGCCGGCGATAGGGGCGGCAGCGTTGAAAGAGGCCGAGCGCCATGCGCTGCTGGCGACCCTGGAGGCAAAACACTGGCACCTGACCCGCGTCGCCGAGCACCTGGGCATCAGCCGCAATACCTTGTATCGAAAACTGCGCAAACACGGCATCACCAGGGCCGACTGAGCGAAACAGCGGGTGCGATTTGTCGCGCCCTGGGCTACCCTGCCTCGATGTTTTGCGAGGTCGACCATGCATATTCACATTCTCGGTATTTGCGGCACTTTCATGGGTTCGCTGGCGGTGCTGGCCAAGGAACTTGGCCATCGCGTCACCGGCTCGGACGCCAACGTCTATCCCCCGATGAGCACCCAGCTCGAAGCCCAGGGCATCGAGTTGACCCAAGGCTATGACCCAGCCCAGCTGGACCCGGCGCCAGACCTGGTGGTCATCGGCAATGCCATGTCGCGTGGCAACCCGGCGGTGGAGTACGTGCTGAACAAGGGCCTGCCTTATGTGTCCGGCCCGCAATGGCTGGCTGACCACGTGCTGCAAGGCCGTTGGGTACTGGCCGTTGCAGGCACTCATGGCAAGACCACCACCAGCAGCATGCTGGCCTGGGTGCTGGAACATGCCGGCATGAGCCCGGGCTTCCTGATTGGTGGTGTGCCGCAGAACTTCTCGGTGTCGGCGCGCCTGGGCGACACGCCGTTCTTCGTGGTCGAAGCCGATGAATACGACAGCGCCTTCTTCGACAAGCGCTCGAAGTTTGTCCACTACCACCCACGTACCGCGATCCTCAACAACCTTGAGTTCGATCATGCGGACATCTTCCCGGACCTGGCCTCGATCGAGCGGCAGTTCCACCACCTGGTGCGCACCATCCCGGGCGAAGGCCTGGTCATTCACCCCACCACCGAGCACGCGCTGGAGCGGGTCATCGGCATGGGCTGCTGGACCCCGGTGCAGACGACCGGCGAAGGTGGCCAGTGGCAGGCGCGCCTGCTCAGCCCCGACGGCTCGCGTTTCGAAGTGCTGTTCGAGGGCGAGGCGCAGGGCGTTGTGGACTGGGCAATGACTGGCCAGCACAACGTCGCCAACGCCTTGGCTACCTTGGCAGCGGCCCGCCATGTTGGCGTGGTGCCGGCCATGGGTATCGAAGGCCTGAGCGCCTTCAAGAGCGTCAAGCGGCGCATGGAAAAGGTTGCCGAAGTACAGGGCGTGACCATCTACGATGACTTCGCCCACCACCCGACCGCCATCGCCACCACCCTCGACGGCCTGCGCAAGCGCGTTGGCGTGGCGCCGGTGATTGCCGTGATCGAACCTCGCTCCAACTCGATGAAGCTCGGCGCCCACCGTGACGGTTTGCCGGAAAGCGTCAACGACGCCGATCAGGTGATCTGGTACGCCCCGGCCAACCTGGGCTGGGACTTGGCCGCCACTGCGGCGAAGTGCAAGGTACCGAGCGTGGTGGCCGACAGCCTCGACGCGATCATCGAGCGGGTCAAAGGTCAGGCACGCCCGGGCACCCACGTGGTGATCATGAGCAACGGCGGCTTCGGTGGCCTGCACGGCAAGCTGGCCGAGGCCCTGAAGTGAGCGGGCCGGAACGCATCACCCTGGCCATGACGGGCGCCTCGGGCGCCCAGTATGGCCTGCGCCTGCTCGATTGCCTGGTGCGCGAGGACCGTGAGGTGCATTTCCTGATCTCCAAGGCCGCGCAACTGGTGATGGCCACCGAGACCGACGTGGTGCTGCCGGCCAAGCCCCAGGCGATGCAGGCATTCCTTACCGAATACACCGGCGCCGCCGATGGGCAGATCCGGGTGTACGGCAAGGAAGACTGGATGTCGCCGGTAGCCTCCGGCTCCGGCGCCCCGGCGGCGATGGTTGTGGTGCCCTGTTCCACCGGCACCCTGTCGGCGATTGCCACGGGGGCCTGCAACAACCTGATCGAACGCGCTGCCGACGTTACCCTCAAGGAGCGGCGCCAACTGATCCTGGTGCCGCGCGAAGCGCCGTTTTCCACCATCCACCTGGAGAACATGCTCAAGCTGTCGCAAATGGGTGCGGTGATCCTGCCGGCGGCGCCCGGCTTCTATCACCAGCCGCAGACCATCGACGACCTGGTCGACTTTGTCGTGGCGCGCATTCTCAACCTGCTGGCCATTCCCCAGGACATGTTGCCGCGCTGGGGCGAGCACCACTTCGGGGTGGATGATTGAAGCGAGCGCTGTTGGGTGTGGCGGCGCTGGTGATGCTGGGTGGCTGCGCCACGGTGCGCACGCTGGATGCTGCAAAACCTGGGGCGCCGGTGGTGTATGCCGGTACCCGGCTGGATTTGTACGTGATCAATGGCGGGTGCTGCCCGCGCGATCATTACGGGGCTGATGCACCGGCGTATCCACGCTTGGACCTGCCTGGCAGCATGCTACTGGATACCCTGTTGTTGCCGTTGTCATTGCTGACTGCGGCCGGTGTCGGCTTCCAGGCCACCGGCGGCCTGTGATGGCCATTTCGCGGGCTAGCCCGCGAAGAGGCCCTTTCAGGAAAAGCTTATATCTTGCCCAACTTGCGAAGCTCATCCGACTCCACAATCCGCACCCCGTCATCTTCCTCCAGCGCCAACCGCCACAAGGCCCGGGCCAAGGTACACGCCTCAATCCCCCGGTACTTGCCAGGTATCAACCTGGAAAACGGCGAAACCAGTTGTTCTGCCAGCCGTGGCTCGATCCGCTCGCCCAGCAGCAACGACGGCCGCACGATGGTCAGTTGCGGCCAGTCCTGGGCCTTGAGCGCCTCTTCCATCTCGCCTTTGACCCGGTTGTAGAAAATCGACGATTTCGGGTCCGCGCCCAGCGCACTGACTACCAGCAGATGCCGCGCGCCCATCTCCCGGGCACGCTTGCTGAACGCCACTACCATGTCCAGGTCCACTGCGCGGAAGGCCGATTCGGAGCCGGCCTGCTTCAGTGTGGTGCCCAAGCAGCAGTAAGCGATATCGACCCGCCCGGCCAGCTGTGGAAGGAATACCGCCGGGTCGCCCACCGGGTTTTCCAAGTGCGGATGCTCGGCCAGCGGCCGGCGGGTAGGCGCCAGTACGCGGGTGATGGTGGGTTCGTTGAGCAGGCGGTCCAGCAGGTGTTCACCGGTCAGGCCGGTAGCACCGGCAAGCAGGACATGCTGAGGCGTCAAATACATGATGTCTCTCCCTTGTTACACACAAGTCTAGTGGCTGCCAGGTGTTTTTGCCTGTGCCCCCACGTTGGCCTGTGCGGCGTTACGCAATGCTTCTTCGGCCTGTTGCCGGCGCAGGTGCTGCCAGTGTTCCAGTACTGCTGGCGGTGCCCACAGCTGCGGCTCCGAGGCTTCGAAGCCTTCCCTTTGTTCTCTTTCGGCAACGCTGGAGCGTGCCAGTTCAAACGCCTGTTTCAGGTCGTCGGTCTGGTTCAGTGCTTCTGCGAACAACGCATCGCCAAAGTAGGTGAAGTCGGCTTCTTCCGAGCACCCGAAGGATACGCGGTCGGCCCGGGCGGCGGTCATGATCACCGTGCGATCGTCCTTGAGCGGGGCGATGTAGCCCCCTGAATAGCAAGCCGAGATGACGATTACCTTGTCGCGGTCCTTCAATGGCGCCAGGGCAGTGGCCAGTTCGTCGGCAGAAAGGTCGGCCAGTTGCAGGCGCGGCTGGTCAAGCACCAACTGATGGTCCTGGCTGCCATGGCTGGTGAGGTAGATGAACACCAGGTCTTCGGGGCCGCTGCGTTCGGCCAGGGTACTGGCGGCGCGGGTGAGGTTCTCGCGGGTGGCCATGGGGCGGGTGGCCATGTGGTCACGGTGGTTGACCAGGGTTACCTGGCCGCGGGCGCCAAAGCGCACCTTGAGCATGTTGCTGACGTAGTCGGCTTCGCGCAGGAAAACGCTTTGCTGGCCATCGCCGGCCACCACCAGGCTGTACAGCTGGATGGGCGGCGTTGAGCGCGGTACCCGGGCCAGCGACTCTTCAAGCAGCCGGCCCTGGTTGAGCAGGGCCAGGTCCAGTGGGTCGGGCAGCAGCTTGCCTTTCTGGTCGCGTACGCGCACACCGTTGGCCCAGGTGCCACCTTCGACCCGGCCGCTTGGCAAGGTCAGCTGGCCATGGCCATGGTAGGCATCGTTCAGGAAACCGCCGACGTAGATGCTGCCGTCGGCCAGTTGCAGGCTGCCCCGGCCCGACAGGCGCCAGTCGACGAATTCGCCCTTGTAGTGGCTGCCGTCACTGCCCAGCAGTTCGCCTTCACCCATCAGCGCGCCGTCCTTGAATTCGCCGATCCATACATCGCCATCGGCGTTTTCGTAGCGGCCTCGGCCTTCCAGGCGATTGTCCTTGAACTCACCGATGTACTGCTCGCCGTCGACGCTGTCGTACGTGCCGCTGCCTTGCAGCTGGCCGTTGACGAAGCGCCCACTAAACTGGTTGCCGCTGGCATCGCTGCGCACCCCGGCGCCGTTGGGCTTGCCCTTGGCGAACAGGCCCTGGTAGCGGCTGCCGTCGGCCAGTTCCAGCTCGCCTGCGCCATCGTACAGGTCGTCCTTGAACTGGCCGCGGTAGGTCTGGTCGGCTTGCTTGAGCGTGCCTTCGCCGTCGCGGCGGCCGTGCTTGAAGGTGCCGCCATAGTGGCTGCCCGGCGTGGTCAGGTCGCCCAGCCCCTGGAACAGCCCCTCGGCGAACTGGCCACGGTACACCTCGCCGTTCTGGCCATGCCATTCGCCCTGGCCATGCCACTGGCCGTCCTTGAAGCCGCCGGCGTACCAGCTGCCGTTGGGGTAATCGATACGGCCCTCGCCCTGCAGCAGGCCATCAACCACCTGCCCCCGGTAACGCCCCCCGTCGGGCAGGCGTGCGTCCGGCGCAAGCAGCGATTCGCCATCGCCACAGGCGGCGAGCAGCAGGACCAGGGTAATGGGGAGCAGTGGACGCATGGCGAGGACCGGGCAATAGGTCTGCCGAGTATGACGCAGAATGGGATCCTGAGACAGCTAGGGCAAGGCTTGTGCGGCGCCTGAAGCTCACGCGGCCCCTGTGGGAGCGGGCGTGCCCGCGAACACCGGCGAAGCCGGTGCCATCCACCGCGGCGCATTTTTCGCGGGCAAGCCCGCTCCCACAGGATTCTGCACTGCCCCGGGGTCTTGGGCAGTACCTGTGGGAGCAAGATGTTGCTGCAGTCAGCGCACGCCCGGTGAAACGATGATCTTCACGTTCTCCTCTTTGTTGTTCACCAGTTCCTCGAAGCCCAGCTCGACAATCTGCTCCAGCCCGATCCGCCCGGTCACCAGCGGGCGGATGTCCAGCCTGCCATCTGCGATGAAGGCAATCACATCGGCAAACTCGCCGTTGTACGCCAACGCTCCCAGCACCTGCTTCTCGGTGGACACCAGCTCGAAGAAGTTGAACTCGCTGGCTTCTTCGAAAATGCCCACCAGCACACATTTACCTGCCTTGCGGATGGTGTCGATGGCCAGCTTGGCCGTGTGCTTGTTGCCGATGCACTCAAAGCTCACATCCGCCCCCAGCCCGGCGGTCAGCGCGCGGATTTCCGCCAGGGCGTCGCACTGGCTGGGGTCCAGCACCACGCTTGCACCCACTTCCTTCGCCTTGGCTTTACGCGCCGAAGACATCTCCAGGGCGATTACCTTCGCCGCCCCTGCGGCTTTGGCGCACATGATGGTGCACAGGCCGATGGTGCCGGCGCCAACCACCACAACAGTTTGCCCGAGCAGGCTGCCGGCCTTTTTCACCGCGTGCATGCCCACCGCCAGCGGTTCGATCAGTGCCCCTGCCTCTGCAGGGAAGCCTTGCGGCAGCCGGTACAACAGATTGGCAGGCACGTTGACCAGTTCGGCGAAGGCGCCGTTGTTCATCAGGCCGGTGAAGGCCAGGCGTTCGCAGATGTTGTACAGGCCGTGGGTGCAGTAATAGCAAGTGCCGCAATGCTGGCAGGCGTCAGCCGCCACGGGGTCGCCCACCGCGAACCCTTCCACACCTTCACCGAGCTTGGCGATCTGCCCGCAGAATTCGTGGCCGAGGATGCACTGGCCCTGGATGCCGGTCAGCGGGTGAGGGGCCTCCACCGGGATGAATACCGGGCCGGCGACGTATTCGTGCAGGTCGGAGCCGCAGATGCCGCACCAGTCCACCTTGATCTGTACCCAGCCGGGCGCAGGGTCGGCTGGCAAAGGCACCTGTTCGACGCGAATGTCGTTGCGGCCATGCCAGACGGCGGCGCGCATATGGTTGTGGCTCAGGTCATTCATTGTTGTTCTCCAGGCTCACGGATAGGGCTTAGTGCTTGCGCAGGAATGCAAGCAGTTGCTGGTTGACCTGTTCGGCCGCCTCCATCTGCACCATATGCCCAGCCTCGGGCAGCACCAGTACTTCTGCCTCCAGGCCTTCGGCATGGTTGGCCGGGATGATCGCGTCCTTGCCGCCCCACACCACCAGTGCCGGATGCTGCCCCAGCACCCCGCGCAGGTCGTGGCGCTGGCGGTCGCAGTCAGCAATGGCTGATGCCAGTTGGCGCAAGGCGTCATCAACACCTTCCAGGCGCTTGAACTTGAGCATGTCCTCCAGCATTTGCCGGGTGACCAGCGCCGGGTCGGCAAACAGTTGCACCATCTGCGGTTTGAGGGCGTTGCGGTTGGCGGCGGCGACGAAGCCTTGCAAGTACTGCCCGTTGATCGCTTCGCCCAGGCCGGCACTGGCGACCAGGCTGAGGCTGGCCACCCGCTGCGGCGCCAGGCGTGCCACGTTGAGGCTTACCGCGCCGCCCATGGAATGGCCCGCCAGGTGGGCCTTGGTGATGTCCAGGTGGTCGAGCAGGGCCAGCACGGTTTCGCTCAGTTCATCCAGGTCGCCCCGCTGCAGGGCCTTGGCCGACTCGCCGTGCCCCGGCAGGTCGAGGGCGATCACCCGGCGTTCAGCGGCCAATGCCGGGTGGTTGAACAGCCAGTTGTTGAGGTCGCCGCCAAAACCGTGCACCAGCACCAGCGGCGTGCCGCCTTCCCCCAGCTCGAACCAGCGCAGCAGTCGGCCGCCAACCTCTGCCTTCTGTGGGGCCGGCCCCTGGGCCTGATCGGCGCCCCCCTCGGCGACGAACTCGGCCTGGAAGCGCTGCACCAGCGCATCGATTTCGGCTTCTTCGGCTTCGCCTTCCACCACCACGGCCAGCAACGCGCCCACTGGCAGGGTTTCATCCGGCTTGGCCACCTGGCGGCGCAACACGCCACTGAACGGGGCTTCGACGCTGCTGCTGATCTTGTCGGTCTCGACGTCCAGCACCTCGTCACCCTTGTTGATTTCGTCACCTTCCTGCTTGAGCCAGGTATCCACCCGGCCTTCGGTCATCGACAGGCCCCACTTGGGCATGGTCAGGGTATGGATCTGGCTCATGCGGCACTCCTTGCGGCTTCGATCACCTTGCGCACGGCTGCTTCGATCTTCGCCGCGTCAGGGATGTACAGGTCTTCCAGGGCATCGGAGAACGGCACCGGGGTGTGCGGTGCAGTGACCATCTCGATCGGGCCCTTGAGTGCGCCGAAGGCCTTCTGCGCCACCAGCGCGCTGATGTCGGTGGCCATCGAGCAGCGCGGGTTGGCTTCGTCGATCACCACCAGGCGACCGGTTTTTTCCACACTTTCAAGAATGCTGTCTTCGTCCAGCGGGCTGGTGGTGCGCAGGTCCAGCACTTCGCAGTCGATGCCCTGGCGGGCCAGGTTGTTGGCGGCTTCAAGTGCTACATGGACCATGCGGCCATAGGTGACCAGGGTCACATCGTCGCCATCACGCAGGAAGTTGGCCTCACCGAACGGCACGGTGTACACCTCTTCCGGCACCTCGCCCTGCATGCTGTACAGCAGCTTGTGCTCACAGAAGATCACCGGGTCGTTGTCGCGGATCGCCTGTATCAGCAAGCCCTTGGCATCGTAAGGGGAAGAAGGGCACACCACCTTCAGGCCGGGGATGTGCGTCCACAGCGAGGTGAGCATCTGCGAGTGCTGGGCGGCCGCCCGTAGGCCGGCGCCGTACATGGTGCGCATCACCAGCGGGGTGACCGCCTTGCCGCCGAACATGTAGCGGAATTTGGCGGCCTGGTTGAGGATCTGGTCCAGGCAGCAGCCGGCGAAGTCCACGAACATCAGTTCGCACACCGGGCGCAGGCCTTGGGTGGCGGCACCGACGGCAGCGCCGACGTAGCCGATTTCCGACAATGGAGCGTCCAGCACGCGGCCGGGGAACTGGTGATACAGGCCCTTGGTCACGCCCAGCACGCCACCCCAGGCGTCCTCCTCGCCGGGTGCACCGGCACCGCCGGCGACGTCTTCACCAATGATGAACACCGTGCTGTCGCGGCGCATTTCCTGGGCCAGGGCTTCGTTGATGGCCTGCTGGTAGCTGATCTTTCTTGCCATGGTGGTTCTCCTGTTGTTCTTGTAATCCGCGGCTCAGGGGTAGCTGACGTAGACGTCGGTGAGCAGGTCGGCGGGCTGTGGCTTGGGATCGGACTTGGCGCGGCGCACGGCGTCTTCGATCAGGTCCTCGATGCGCGCGTCTATGGCGTCCAGTTGCTCGGCAGTGAGCAGGCCGGCGCGGGTGGTCTTGTTGCGGAACTGCATCAGGCAGTCGCGGGATTCGCGCAGGTTCTTCACTTCATCCGGCGCGCGGTAGGTTTGCGCATCGCCTTCGAAGTGCCCGTAGTAGCGGCTGAGCTTGACCTCGATCAGTGACGGCCCTTGCCCGGCACGGGCGCGCTCGATGGCGGCGCCGGCGGCCTCGTACACGGCAAAGAAGTCGAAGCCGTCGATGGTGACGCCCGGCATGCCGAAGCCGGCAGCGCGGTCGGCAATGTGGTCGCAGGCGACGGACCAGTTGGAGGCTGTGGCCTCGGCGTAGCCGTTGTTCTCGGCCACGAAGATGCACGGCAGGTTCATGATCGACGCCATGTTCATGGCCTCGAACACGGCGCCTTCGTTGGAAGCACCATCGCCGAAGAAGGCCACCGACACGTCATCACGGCCCTTGAGTTTGGCTGCCAATGCCGCCCCGGCCACCAGCGGTGCACCGGCGCCGACGATGCCGTTGGCACCGAGCATGCCTTTTTCCAGGTCGGCAATGTGCATCGAGCCGCCTTTGCCGCCGCACACGCCGGTTTTCTTGCCATAGATCTCGGCCATCATGCCGTACACATCCACCCCCTTGGCGATGCAGTGGCCATGGCCGCGGTGGGTCGAGGCGATGCAGTCGCTGTCGCGCAGGTGGGCCATGACCCCGGCGGCGGAGGCTTCTTCGCCGGCGTACAGGTGGACGAAGCCGGGGATCTCGCCAGTGGCGAATTCCACGTGCAGGCGTTCTTCGAAGGCGCGGATGGTGCGCATCACTTCATAGGCATGCAGCAGTTGTTCGGTACTGAGTTGATTGGACATCTTGTTGTTCTCCAGGGTTGTCTCAACGCGGGTTTGCAGGGTGCAACCGGTGGCCGCGCGGGACGGCCAGCAGGTGATGGCGGGCGGCATGCGCCAGGACGGCCTCGACATCCACGCTCAGCGGGCCTTGGTGGTCGAGGGTGATGGTGGGCGTGTCGTGCTCGGCGAATTCGATTTCGCGCTCGCCGTCCAGGGCCAGGGTGCCGCTGGCCAGGCTCAGGCGATGGGCGACGCCGGGCGTAAGCGGGCCGCTGGCGGTGATGCCGCAGCCTTGCAGCAGGCCGGGCGCCAAGGGGGCGAGCAGCGCCTGTTCGGCAGCGGGGTTCAGGCGTACCCAGGCGCCGTGCGGGTCCTGGCGCGACACCGGGCACCACAGCCCGCACAAGGCTGACAGGCCAATGGCATGGGGTTCGGCGAAGCAGGCAAAGACTTCGCTCAAGTCTTCGCTGCGGCTGAGTGCACGGGCACCGATGAAGCGCTGGGGCGATACCGCCACTTCCACCAGGGCCCATTCGGCAAGCTGTTGCTCGGGCACTTTCACCAGCAGGCGCTTGTTGCGGCGCAGGCCGATGCTGGCTGGTACCTGGCCGCTGGCGAGCAGGCCGCCGGCCAGGCCCGCACTGGTAGCTTCACGCAGTTCGGGGAAGGCATTGTTGGTGCCGGTGGACAGCGTCAGCAGCGGTATGTCACCGGCCTCGGCAGCGACTGCCTTGTGGGTGCCGTCGCCACCGAGCACGGCGATCATCGCCACGCCACGCTCGACCATGCGCCGGGTGGCCAGGCGGGTATCGGCAACGGTCTGGGTCAGCGGCAGGTCGAGTATTTCGATGGCCGGCCAATGCTGCTCACGGGCGCCGGGGCCCTGGCTGGCCTTGAGCACGGCGGCGGCTATGCCGGTCATGTCGCTGGGCAGCAGCACCTGGCCGATGCCAGTGGCTCCGAAGGCCGCCAGCAGGCGCTGGATCGCCGAGGCCTTGTCGGTGCTCGAATAGAGCCCGGCATTGGCGGTCAGGCGGCGCAGGTCGCGGCCAGAGGCAGGGTTGGCAATGATCCCGACGGTCGGGGCGGGTAGCGGCATGGCGCACCTCGTATTTTTGTTTGCAAGGGCAGGAGCAAGCGCGGTGCCAGCTTTTCGTGGCGCGGCTCAAAGGGCCGCGCCAGAGCGTTTTTGTTGCGCTCAGGCAGGTGCTCATTGCGCTGCTGGCGAGACGCCGGGTGCCAGCGCGGGGCCTGTGTCGGCGAGACGCTGAGACGCAGCGTCTCAAGCCGGCCGGTAATCACACAGTGCTTGTCGGGGCATGCGTGGAAGCGCTTAATGGCCGGACAACGATAAAAACAGCAACGAGAACCGGAGGGCCTGAATGCTTGCCGCGAACTCCCGAGCCCATGTCGACTGCGTCAGCCGGGTGCTGAAGAACGCCGACCGCCTGCCACAGGCGCCGGTGCCAGCGCTGATCCTCGATTCATGGCGCCGTTCCATGGAGCTGTACCGCCTCGACCCCGGGTCCCAGCAGGGGCCGCGCATCCTGTCCCAAAGCCTGCTCAACGAATGCCGCGAACGCGCCGAGCTGTTTCTGCGCATCGCCAGCGATGCCGTGGCACGCCTGCACGAGCGGGTGCGCGGCGCCGACTACTGCGTGCTGCTGACCGATGCCCAGGGGCGCACCATCGATTACCGGGTCGAATCGGCCATCCGCAATGACTGCCGCAAGGCCGGGCTGTACCTGGGCACCTGCTGGTCGGAGGGCGAGGAGGGCACCTGCGGTGTAGCGGCGGTGCTGACCAGCAAGGCCCCGGTCACGGTGCACAAGCGCGATCACTTCCGCGCAGCCTTCATCGGCCTGACCTGCACCGCGGCGCCGGTGTTCGACCCGCAGGGCGAGTTGCTGGGGGTGGTGGATGTATCGGCCTTGCAGTCACCCGACGACCGCCGCAGCCAGCACCTGATCCGCCAGTTGGTCGAGCAGACTGCCCGTGAAATCGAAAACGCCTTCTTCATGCACAGTGCCCAAGGCCACTGGGTAATGCGCGCCCACGGCACCCCGGGTTATGTGGAGAGCCAGCCCGATTACCTGCTGGCCTGGGATGCCGATGGCCGCTTGCAGGCCATCAACAGCCTGGCGAGGCAACGGCTGGTGCAGCACCTGGGGCGCTTGCCCGAGCACATTGGCGAACTGTTCGACATGGGCCAGCTACGGCGCGTCAACACGTCGTCCGCCCAGCGCCTGCCGGGCCTGGGTGGGCTGTATGGCCGGGTCAGCGCCCCGCAGCAACGCCAGCGCGCGCAGCCCTTGCAGCAGGCGCAGGACGCCCGCATCGAGCATCATCTGCGGCTGGCCACGCGGGTCAAGGACTGCAACCTCGCGGTGCTGGTCCAAGGCGAAACCGGGGCCGGCAAAGAAGTGTTTGCCCGCCAGCTGCACCAGCAAAGCCAGCGCCGCGACGGGCCATTCGTCACCCTGAACTGCGCCGCCATCCCGGAAAACCTGATCGAGAGCGAACTGTTTGGCTATGTAGCCGGGGCCTTTACCGGGGCTTCCAGCAAAGGTATGCAGGGGCTGTTGCAGCAGGCCGATGGTGGCACCCTGTTCCTTGACGAAATCGGCGACATGCCGCTGAACCTGCAAACCCGCCTGCTGCGTGTGCTGGCCGAAGGCGAAGTGGCGCCGCTGGGTGCAGCACGGCGCGAGCGGGTGGATATCCAGGTGATCTGCGCCACCCACCGCGACTTGGCGAAGATGGTGGCGGAGGGCCGTTTTCGCGAGGACCTGTACTTCCGTCTGGCCAATGCCCGGTTCGAGCTGCCGCCGCTGCGTGAGCGCGAGGATCGCTTGGGGCTGATTCACCAACTGCTGGCCGAGGAGGCGCAAGCGTGTTCGGTGGAGGTGGTGTTGGCGGATGCTGCGTTGCAGTCGCTGCTGCTTTACCGCTGGCCGGGGAACCTGCGCCAACTGCGGCAGGTGTTGCGTTATGCCTGTGCGGTGAGTGAAGGCGGGCAGGTGCAGTTGCAGGATTTGCCGCAAGAGGTGCGCGGTGATGCGGTTGTTTCGGTTGAAAGCGGCGTGTCCTGCCCGGCCCGGCAGTTGTTGCTGGACGCACTGATCCGCCATCGCTGGAAACCGGCCGATGCAGCACGGGCGTTGGGTATTTCGCGGGCTACCTTGTATCGGCGTGTGCATGAGCACTGCATCGAGATGCCGCGGATGAAGGGGTAGGGCCCTGAGGCCCCGACAGGCAATAAAAAACCCCGGAACAAGTCCGGGGTTCTGGTACATCACACTATTCGATCAATGCTCGTTTGCCAGCTTGTGTTCGAGGTAGTGAATGTTGACGCCGCCTTTGCAGAAGCCTTCATCACGCACCAGGTCGCGGTGCAGCGGGATGTTGGTCTTGATGCCGTCGACGACGATCTCGTCCAGGGCATTGCGCATGCGTGCCATGGCTTCGTCGCGGTCCTTGCCGTAGGTGATCAGCTTGCCGATCAGCGAGTCGTAGTTCGGCGGAACCGAATAACCGCTGTACAGGTGCGAATCGACGCGAACGCCGTTGCCGCCTGGGGCGTGGAAGTGCTTGACCTTGCCTGGGCTCGGGATGAATTTCTTCGGGTCTTCGGCGTTGATCCGGCACTCCAGCGAGTGGCCACGGATAACCACGTCTTCCTGGCGGAACGACAGCTTGTTGCCAGCGGCGATGCTCAGCATCTCCTTGACGATGTCGATACCGGTAACCATCTCCGACACCGGGTGCTCAACCTGCACGCGGGTGTTCATCTCGATGAAGTAGAAGCGACCATTCTCGTACAGGAACTCGAAAGTACCGGCACCACGGTAGCCGATCTCGATGCACGCATCGACGCAACGCTTGAACACTTCCTGACGGGCTTTCTCATCGATACCCGGGGCTGGTGCTTCTTCCAGTACCTTCTGGTGACGGCGCTGCAGCGAGCAGTCGCGGTCGCCCAGATGGATGGCGTTGCCCTGGCCGTCGGACAGTACCTGCACTTCCACGTGGCGTGGGTTGGTCAGGAACTTCTCCAGGTAGACCATCGGGTTGCCGAAGGCGGCACCGGCTTCGGTACGGGTGAGTTTGGCCGAGGAAATCAGGTCCTCTTCCTTGTGCACCACGCGCATGCCGCGACCACCACCGCCACCGGCGGCCTTGATGATCACCGGGTAGCCGACGTCACGGGCAATCGCCAGGGCGACTTCTTCGTCTTCCGGCAGCGGGCCATCGGAGCCCGGTACGGTCGGTACGCCCGACTTGATCATCGCGTCCTTGGCCGAAACCTTGTCGCCCATCAGGCGAATGGTGTCGGCTTTCGGGCCGATGAAGGCAAAGCCGGACTTTTCCACCTGCTCGGCGAAGTCGGCGTTTTCCGCCAGGAACCCGTAACCCGGGTGAATGGCGGTAGCGCCTGTCACTTCGGCCGCAGCGATGATCGCCGGGATGTGCAGGTAGGAATCTTTGGACGAAGCAGGACCAATGCAGACCGACTCGTCTGCCAGGCCCAGGTGCATCAGTTCGCGGTCGGCCGTGGAGTGCACGGCGACGGTCTTGATGCCCAGCTCTTTGCAGGCACGCAGGATCCGCAGGGCAATTTCCCCGCGGTTGGCGATCAGGACTTTTTCCAGCTTCCCAGACATCGTTGGCTCTCCGCGAATCAAACGACGGTGAACAGCGGCTGGTCGAACTCAACCGGCTGGCCGTCTTCTACCAGAATGGCGTCGATGACACCGCCAACATCGGCTTCGATGTGGTTCATCATCTTCATGGCTTCAACGATGCACAGGGTGTCGCCTTTCTTCACGGACTGGCCCACTTCAGCGAAGTTCGGCGAGGTCGGCGAAGGCTTGCGGTAGAAGGTACCTACCATTGGCGAGCGGATCACGGTGCCTTTCAGGGCCGGGGCAGCGGCAGCGGCTTCGGCGACTGGAGCAGCAGCGGCAACCGGGGCAGCAGCAGGGGCAGCGGCCATCGGTGCTGGTGCGTAGAACTGCTGGGCAGCTGGAGTCTTGCTGTGACGGCTGATACGGACCGACTCTTCGCCTTCCTTGATCTCCAGTTCGTCGATGCCAGACTCTTCCAGCAGCTCGATCAGTTTCTTGACTTTACGGATATCCATTAATCATCAACTCCCAAAGGTTCGGTCAGGGGGCGAAATACAAAAAAACGTATCGGAAACGTTTCTCTCGAACCCCGGCCCACTTAGGCCAGGGTTTTCATCATTTGGGCTGTGCGTTGGCAGCCAGTTGTTCCAGCGCGGACTCCAGGGCCAGGCGATAACCGCTGGCGCCCAGGCCGCAGATCACCCCTACGGCAACATCGGAGAAGTAGGAGTGGTGACGGAACGGTTCGCGTTTGTGCACGTTGGACAGGTGCACTTCGATGAATGGGATGCTCACCGCAAGCAATGCGTCACGTAATGCGACGCTTGTGTGGGTGAAAGCAGCCGGATTGATCAGGATGAAGTCCACACCCTCGTTGCGTGCGGCGTGAATGCGGTCGATCAGTTCGTATTCGGCATTGCTCTGCAGGTACTGCAGATGGTGGCCCGCGGCGCGGGCACGTTGCTCCAGGTCCTGGTTGATCTGGGCCAGGGTCACGGCGCCGTAATGGCCAGGCTCGCGAGTACCGAGCAGGTTGAGGTTTGGGCCGTGGAGCACCAGTAGCGTTGCCATCTGCGGATTCCTTGGATTTGTAGGGCAATTCGACACAGCGCGGCGAGTGTGCCGTAAAGCGACGGCAAGTGTCCAGTTCCCGGCAATAGCCAGCACGATGTCCGAGATTCGCGCGAAGTATGTGACCAAATAATTAAATCTGGTCATCTATTACAGGATTTTTCCCGGCACGCGGGAAGTTATAGACCGACTTTGCCGCGCACGCGTGTCAGAATTTGCGCAAAATCACCGGCGTTTATCTCGCCAATCACCCGATCAGCGGTAATTTCGCTGCCGTTCGCGGCAAAGAACAGCAGGGCGGGTGGGCCGAACAGCTGGTAGCGGTCGAGCAGCTTGCGTTGTTCGGCACTGCTCTCGGTGATGTCGAAACGCAGCAGCTTGAAGCCGGCCAGCTGCGTTTGCACCTGCGACGCATTGAGCACTTCATGCTCGATCACTTTGCAACTGATGCACCAGTCGGCGTACCAGTCCAGCAGCACTGGCTGGCCGGCCGCTTTGGCCTGGGCCAGTGCGGCGTCCAGTGCGCTGGGGGTGGTGATGGTCTGCCAGGCATCTGCCTGTGCCGCCTGGCTGCTGCCGGTGGCCGCCAGTGTTGCAACGGGCAGCGGGCGAAGCGGGTCGCCCTGGCCGCTGAGGGCGCCGTACCAGCAGGCCAGGGCGTATACCAGCAAGGCCAGGCCAAGCAGTTGGGCCAGGCGTTGGAGAGCGGTCTTGACCACGAACTCCAAGGCGCCGAGGAACAGGGCCACGCCAGCGGCGAGGAAACCGACCAGCAGCAATGTCACCGGCCCCGGCAGCACGCGGCTGAGCAAGCCGATGGCCAGGCCCAGCAGCAGTACGCCGATGGCGTTTTTCACCGTGTTCATCCACGGGCCGCTTTTCGGCAGCCATGCTGCGCCACCGGTGGCCACCAGCAACAAGGGTGCACCCATGCCCAGGCCCAGGGCGAACAGCTTGAGTGCGCCGCCCAGGGCATCGCCACTGGCACTGATATACAGCAAGGCGCCAGCCAGGGGGGCTGACACACAAGGCGAAACCAGCAGGCTGGAGAGCACGCCCAGCACTGCCGCGCCCAGCAGCGAGCCACCCCGGGTATGGTTGGCGACGTTGTTCAGGCGGTTGCTCAGTGCCTGGGGCAGCTTCAGCTCGAACAGGCCGAACATGGCCAGGGCGAACAGCACGAAAAACAGCGCGAAGGGCACCAGCACCCAGGCCGACTGCAGGCGCGCCTGCAGGTTCAGGCCGGCGCCGAACAGGCCCATCAGCGCGCCGAGCGCCGCGAAACTGGCCGCCATCGGCAGCACGTAGGCCAGCGACAGCGACAGCCCGCGCAGGCCGCCGACCTGGCCGCGCAGCACCACGCCAGACAGGATCGGCAGCATCGGCAGTACGCACGGGGTAAAGGTCAGGCCGACCCCGGCGAGGAAGAACAACAGCAGCGATTTCCAGTTCCAGCCGTGTTCGGCGGTTGCGGGGGCGTTGGCGCCGCCTTCGCCATCGATGCTCAGGCGTGCGGTTTCCGGTGGGTAGCACAGGCCTTTGTCGGCACAGCCCTGGTAGCCCACCAGCAGGGTGAAGGCTCGCGGGTCGGTGCGCGGCAGCTCGATGTCGAGCACGCCGTGGTACACCTCGACATCGCCGAAGAATTCATCGTGCTTGGCCTCGCCCTTGGGGATGTTTGGCGTGCCCAGGGCGATGTCGGCGGGCTCGGTGCGGAACTGGAAGCGGTGGCGGTAGAGGTAGTAGCCCTCGGTGGCGACGAAGCGCAGCTTGACGGTTTGCGCATCGGCCTGGACCAGGCTGAGCTTGAAGGCTTCGTGTACCGGCAGGAAGTCGGCGTTGTTGGCCAGCGAAGCGGCGCCGAGGGTGGCGCTGGGGCGGTTGTCGAGCAGGCCCGTGGCGAACGCAGGGCTGGCCAGCAGCAGGAACAGCAGGAAAAACAGGCGGCGCATGGCGGACTCGCGAGGTGGAACGTGCCGGGCATGATAGCGGAGTTGGTGCAGGTTGGGGCCATGCAGGCGGTGGGGGCGACACATGGCCGCTGGATCATGTGTCGCCTGTGCCGGCCTTTAGCGATCTCTGTGGGAGCGGGCAAGCCCGCGAAGCAGGCGGCGCGATGGATGGCACCGGCTGCGCCGGTGTTCGCGGGCATGCCCGCTCCCACTGTTATCACGCATGCTTCGTTAAACCCTGAATGCTCGCACCGCCCGGTTCAGCTCACCGCCCAGGCTCAGCAACTGCTCGCCTTGCTCGCGCCCTTCACCTATGCGCTGCAGGTTATCTTCGCCCAGCGCGTGAATCCGCTCGCTGTGGTCACGAATTTCACTCACCGCACCACTCTGCTGCGCTGTGACATCGGCAATACGCACCGCTGTGTCGGAAATGGTGCGGATGGCACAGACAATCTCGTCCAGCGCGCCATCCGCCGCCTGGGCCTGGTTGGCCGTCGCCTCGGCATGCTCAAGCTGCGCACGCATCCCCGCCACCGAACCTTTCGCCGCTTGCTGCAGGCGGTCGATCAGTGCCTGAATCTCGCCGGTAGCCCCCGTGGTGCGCTGCGCCAGCGAGCGCACTTCATCGGCTACCACGGCAAAGCCACGGCCCATTTCACCCGCGCGGGCGGCTTCGATCGCGGCGTTCAGCGCCAGCAGGTTGGTCTGCTCGGCAATCGAGCGGATCACCGTCAACACCCCGCCGATGGTCGCCGACTCGTCGGCCAGTTGTTCGATCATACGGGCGTTGCCTTGCACTTCATCGACCAGCTCGCGCAAGCCCGACAAGCTCTGGCCAATGACCGCCTGGCCCTGTTCCACTGCGCGCCCGGCATCGCGGCTGGCATCGGCAGCGGCGCTGGCATCGCCCGCCACTTGCTGAATGGTCGCTTCCAGCTCGCCCAAGGCATCGCGGATCTGGCCGGTATCGCCGGCCTGGCGCTCGGCGCCGTCGTGCAGGGCGGCGCTCATGCCGGCCAGGGCGTGGCTGCTGCCAGCCACCTGCTCGGCGTTGTGGCGGATGGTGCCTACCAGCTCCACCAGGTACTGACGCAGGCGGTTGAGCGACTCCTGGATGTCGTGCAGTTCGCGGTTGGTCTTGCCCAGGGAGATGGCCTGGGCAAAGTCGCCCTCGGCCCAACGTGACAAGGCTGGGGCAAGGCTGGAGAGGGTGCGGGTCAGGCGCCGCTGCAAGGTGTCGATCAGCAGGGCGATGAGCAGTATCAGGCCGATCATCAGGCCCTGGATGAGGCGCACCTCGGCGGCGATCCTGGCATGCTCGCCGCGTACTTCGGGTTCCAGCGCGGCGATGGCCTGCTGCACCGCCTCCAGGCGCTGATGGGTGCTGGCGGCAAGGGCGACGCGGCGTTCGATCTGTTCGCGGGTGCGTTTCAGTTCGGCCGGGTAGCGGCTCAGCAGGCTTTGCAGTTCACGCTTCAGGTCCACCGCAATGTCTTCCTGCTGGGCGCTGGCCTGGGTTTCCAGGCCCATCATGGCGGCGAAGTCGTCGGCACCGGATTCGGCTGCGCGGGTCACGCCCAGCAACGGCAAACTGTCGATGGCCTGCGCCTGGGTGCGGATCAGTTGCAGTTCACGCTCCACTTCGTCGGCCAGCTCCGGGCGGCCGCTGCTGATCAGTTTGTCCCTTGCCAGCGACAGGCGACCGAGGTGCACGCTGGCATCGAGTAACGGCAGCAGGTAGCGGTTGGCATCGGCGCTGCCGCTGTCGCGGGCATAGTCAGCCAGCTGTTCAAAGTTGGCCCCCATTTCCCGCTCGGCCTGCAGCAGCAGGGCTTGCGGATCGCCGGCCAGTTTACCGGCGGCCAGCAGTTCGTTGGCAGTGAAGGCCTGCAGGTTGTCGAGGCTGGGGCGCAGCTTGCCGGCCAGTTCTGCGGGCCACTCGCTCAGGCTGGCCTGCAATTGCTGGTTGGCCTCCATGGCGGCGGCATGGCGCAGGGCATCGCCGCTGCCCAGGTAAGCCTGGATGTTGCGTGCTGCCTGGTTCTGGAACTGCTGGGACAGGCCCAGGTAGCGCTCCATCATCTGGTAGGGGCGCTCCAGGGCACGCTGCGACCACCACAGGGTGACGCCCAGGGCGAGACACACCGTTACCAGCAACAGGGTGTTGAAATTGGTCAGCCACTTCAGGCGCATAGCCGCGAACTTCCTGCGCAGGGGAGAGGTAGGCGCCTGAAGTTATTGCGATTTTGTGACCAGGTGATGACGACAGGGGCTGGGTGCCAGAAAAAAAGTGGCACAGTGCCTCTATCGGTGTGGCCTGCTCTGGCCTCTTCGCAGCACAAGGCTGCTCCTACATTCAGCGTGCTCCCTGTAGGAGCAGCCTTGTGCTGCGAAGAAGCCGGTACAGCCTATAAATAACTCAAGGTTCCACACGAACTACGCAATTACGCCCCGCATGCTTGGCACGGTACAGCGCCTCGTCCGCCGCACTGGCCATGGTCAGCGCATCCAGCACCTCATCCAGCTGCACCACCCCGGCACTGAAAGTGCACTGCAAATCCCGCGGTTGCGCCGGGTAGAGAATTTCTGCAAAGCGCCGGCGAATTTCGTCCAGCACCTTGTGCGCTGCGTCCAGCGCGGTATTGGGCATGACGATGGCGAACTCTTCACCCCCATAACGGCCAATGAAATCAGTCTTGCGCAAGCGTTGCTTGAGGAACAGCGCAAGGCTCTTGATCACCCGGTCGCCCATGGGGTGGCCGTGGCGGTCGTTGATCTTCTTGAAATGGTCGATGTCGAGCATGGCAAAGCTCAACGGCTGCTGTTCGCGGCGGGCGCGGAAGCTGCAGTCTTCCAGCAGTTGCAGGATGTGGGTGTGGTTGTACAGCCCGGTCAGGCTGTCGCGCACCATGCGCGCCTTCAGGTGCCGGGCGCGGGCGGCGCGGTTGCGCACGGTGGTGATCAGGTGGCGTGAGCGAAACGGCTTGGTCAAAAAATCATCACCGCCTTCGCTCATCGCATCCAGCTGCTTGTCCAGGTCGTCTTCGGCAGACAGGTAGATGATCGGCACGCTCACATAGCGGTCGCTGTGGCGGATCACCTTGGCCAGTTCCGGGCCGGTGCAGGCAGGCATGTACAGGTCGAGGATGATCAGGTCGGGCTGGAAGTCGGCAAGCTCGGCCATGGTGCGGATGGGGTCGGTCAGGCTGCGGGTGACCATGCCGGCGCTGGCCAGCACGCGCTCGGTGTGCAGCGCCTGGGTGCGCGAGTCGTCGATGATCAGCACGCGCAGCGGGTCGTGCGGGGTGGCGTTGGTCAGCAGTTCGACCTTTTCCAGCAGGCTGGAAGCTTCAAGGCTGCCGGTGAGAAAGTCCTGGCCACCCGCGCGTACGGCGGCAAGGCGGGTCGGGGTGTCGGCTTCGTGGTGGCTGAAGAACAGCAGCGGAACAGGTAGCACCAACCCCTGCTGCACCTTGGCGGCCAGCAGCAAGCCTTGGCCGGCACCGGTGAAGTCGACATCCATGATGATGGCCGAAGGCGGGTATTCGTTGATCGAGGCGAGAAACGCCGCAGCGCTGGGCAGCGCTTGCACCACCAGGCCAAAGAACTCCAGTTGCTGGGCCAGGCGCTGGGCACGCTCATGGTCCTGCAGCAGGATGTACACCGGCTTGCGCAGGGGCAGCAGCAGCGGGTCGAGCGGGTCGTCCTTGCGCAGGCCGCTACGCGTCACCTGTTGGGTGGGGCACTGCGGGCTCGGCTCAACTGCTTGGCTCATGTCCTGGCTACTTATAGGTTGGGATGTGCAGGGGCAATGATGGCTCTATGCTAGCAGCTCTTTGCAAATACGTGACTGCCCTGTATCAACAAAGCGGCCAGAACGAATATTCAGTTGCTGACTGATTGGTCGCTTATGCGTACGGTGGTGTCTGCTTTATAGTGCTGCCATGCGGGCTTGCCGTGGCACCCTGGCGCAGGCCTGTGGTCAAAGCCCTAGAACCGTCGTGACTGATTAAGGACATAGCCATGCTGGACTGGAAAAACCGCGAGGCCAAAGCCGAGCCCCGTGAGCGTGTCGACGGCCGCGGCGCTGCCGCCCGTAGCTACCTTGGCGGCCTGTGGAGCCGTGCCCTGGGGACCCTGATCGGGTTATACCTGCTGGTGTGCATCGGCCTGGGCTGGTACTGGAGCCAGGAGCCGGAGCTGTTCCCGGTACAGCAGAATGCCCAGTCTGCCGCTGAGCGCGGCGGCCAGCAGATGGTGGTGGGCTACACCACCATCGAGACCCTCAAGACTGTGGCCGGCACCTTGCTGAACAAGCCGGGTGGCTACATTTCCAACGACCGCTTCCCGCCAGGGCTGTGGATGGACAACATGCCGAGCTGGGAATACGGCGTGCTGGTCCAGGTACGCGACCTGTCCCGCGCCTTGCGCAAGGATTTCGCCCGCTCGCAGTCGCAGTCCACCGAAGACGCCGACCTGGCCAAGGCCGAGCCGCGCTTCAACTTCGACAACAAGAGCTGGATCCTGCCATCGAGCGAGTCGGAATTCGAAGAGGGCATCAAGTCGCTGAGCCGTTACCAGACCCGTCTGGCTGCCGGCGACAAGGGCGCGATTTTCTACACCCGTGCCGACAACCTGAACAACTGGCTGGGTGACGTGGCCACTCGCCTGGGCTCGCTGTCGCAGCGCCTGTCGGCCAGCGTTGGCCGGGTCAAGCTCAACACTACCCTGAAAACCGAGTCGGTCGTTGCCGGGCAGGCGCCGCAGGTGGACGAGGAGCTGGTGGAAACCCCATGGCTGCAGATCGACAACGTGTTCTACGAAGCCCGCGGCCAGGCTTGGGCGTTGTCGCACCTGCTGCGCGCCATCGAGGTGGACTTCGCCGACGTGCTGGCGAAGAAGAATGCCACGGTCAGCGTGCGCCAGATCATCCGTGAACTGGAGGCCTCGCAAGAGCCGCTGTGGAGCCCGATGGTGCTCAACGGCAGTGGCTTCGGCATGTGGGCCAACCATTCGCTGGTCATGGCCAACTACATTTCGCGGGCCAACGCTGCCGTGATCGACCTGCGTCAGTTGCTGTCGCAGGGTTGAGAATGGCCATCAGCCCGAACGAGGCCGCCCACCGGGCGGCCTCCGACCGCGAACTGGTCAGCTGGGTGGACGAGGCCGATCAGGTACTGGGGGCATTGCCCCGCGCAGAGTTGCGCGAGCGTGGCCTGATCGGCCGTTGCACCTTCATTCTGCTGTTCAACAGTGCCGGTGAGTTGTGTGTGCACCGGCGAACCCTGAGCAAGGCGCTGTACCCGGGGTACTGGGATGTGGCAGCGGGTGGCATGGTGACGGCCGGGGAGGGTTACGCTGACTCGGCGGCGCGTGAGCTGGCCGAGGAACTGGGAATTGAAGGGGTTGAGTTACGCTTTCACGAACGGTTCTATTTCGACCAGCCCGACAACCGGTTGTGGTGTGCGGTGTATTCAGCGGTGTCCGATGCGCCGTTGCGCTTGCAGCCGGAAGAGGTGATCGAGGCGCGGTTCATTGGCTTGGAGCAGGCTGAGCAAGAGAGCCTGAGCAAACCGTATTGCCCGGACTCATTGGCGGCGTTGCAGCGCTATAAAGTCAGCCAGGGATAGTTGTTTTCAATGCTGGCCCTTTCGCGGGCACGCCCGCTCCCACATGGATTGTGAAGTGTTCGAGAGCTGCGCTGTACCTGTGGGAGCGGGCGTGCCCGCGAATAGTCGCAAAACATTCGTAAAATGCCGCAATCCTGTACTTAGCAACGGCCGGATTTATCGTTACACTGCGCGCCCTTTTCGGGCTGTCGCAGGATCTTGCGGCAGTAGCGCCGCCCCTGCCAGAGTGGGGCTTCGCGGTCGGCCTCAACCCCAAGGCACGACCAGTTTTTGTCCTCAGCACAGAGGAACAAAAGTGGCCAAGAAAGCTTCTTCCTTTTCCGCCCTTGGCGGTCTCGTTTACTCCACCGACGCTGGTCGGCACTGCCCCGACTGTGGCCAGCCGGTGGATGCCTGCAGCTGCAAGCAGCAAATCATCCCCGAGGGCGACGGCATTGCCCGTGTGCGCCGTGAGAGCAAAGGCCGTGGTGGCAAGACCGTGACTACCGTCACCGGGGTGCCCCTGCCGCCCGACCAGCTCAAAGACCTGGCGACCACGCTCAAGCGCCGCTGCGGTACTGGCGGCGCCCTGAAGGACGGGGTTATCGAGATCCAGGGCGACCATGTCGAGCTGTTGATCGGCGAGCTGACCAAACAGGGTTTCAAGGCGAAAAAGTCCGGCGGCTGAGGCCATCGCACAATTTTTTGCCCAGCGCTTTCTAAACTCGTTCCTGTGGTCAGGGTCTATGCCTGAGCACGGATGAATCGTCATTTACAGCTTTTACACTCGCTCCGCTGCCTGCGGGGCAGTGTCTTCGACTTATCTATAGGGGACTTGAATGTCCGTACGACGCACACGCAAAGACGATGGTAGCCAGTGGACCGTGGCCGACAGCCGCAGTGTTTATGGCATCCGCCATTGGGGCGCTGGTTATTTCGCCATCAATGAAGCCGGGCGCGTCGAAGTGCGCCCCAACGGGCCCGACAGCGCGCCGATCGACCTGTACGAGCAGGTTGACGAATTGCGCCAGAGCGGCCTGTCGCTGCCCTTGCTGGTGCGCTTCCCCGACATTCTGCAGGACCGCGTACGCCAGCTGACCGGTGCGTTCGATGCCAATATCGCGCGCCTGGAGTACCAGAGCCAGTACACCGCGCTGTACCCGATCAAGGTCAACCAGCAGGAAGCGGTGGTGGAAAACATCATCGCCACGCAAAACGTTTCCATCGGCCTTGAAGCCGGCTCCAAGCCCGAGCTGCTGGCTGTGCTGGCGCTGGCGCCGAAGGGCGGTACCATCGTCTGCAACGGCTACAAGGACCGTGAGTTCATTCGCCTGGCGCTGATGGGCCAGAAGCTTGGCCACAACGTGTTCATCGTCATCGAGAAAGAGTCGGAAGTGGCTCTGGTGATCGACGAGGCCGCCGAGCTCAAGGTAAAACCGCAGGTCGGCCTGCGCGTGCGCCTGTCGTCGCTGGCCTCCAGCAAATGGGCCGACACCGGTGGTGAGAAGTCCAAGTTCGGGTTGTCTGCTGCCCAGCTGATCTCGGTGGTGCAGCGCTTCCGCGATGCCGGCCTGGACCAGGGCATCCGCCTGCTGCACTTCCACATGGGCTCGCAGATCGCCAACCTGGCCGACTACCAGCACGGTTTCAAGGAAGCCATCCGTTACTACGGCGAACTGCGTGCGCTGGGCCTGCCGGTCGACCACATCGACGTTGGCGGTGGCCTGGGCGTGGACTACGACGGCACCCACTCGCGCAATGCCAGCTCGATCAACTACGACATGGATGACTACGCCGGCGTGGTGGTGGGCATGCTCAAGGAGTTCTGCGACGCGCAGGGCCTGCCGCACCCGCACATCTTCTCCGAGAGTGGCCGCTCGCTGACCGCGCACCACGCCATGCTGGTGATCCAGGTCACCGACGTCGAGAAGCACAACGACGACGTGCCGACCATCGAGAACAAGGAAGCCCTGCCCGAGACCGTGCAGTGGCTGGCCGACCTGCTTGGCCCGACCGACATCGAGATGGTGACCGAGACTTACTGGCGCGCCACCCACTACATGGGTGACGTGGCCGCGCAGTACGCCGATGGCAAGATCAGCCTGAGCGAGAAGGCCTTGGCCGAGCAGTGCTACTTTGCCGTGTGCCGCCGCCTGCATAACTCGCTGAAAGCCCGCCAGCGCTCGCACCGCCAGGTGCTGGACGAGCTGAACGACAAGCTGGCCGACAAGTACATCTGCAACTTCTCGGTGTTCCAGAGCCTGCCGGACACCTGGGCCATTGGCCAGGTGCTGCCGATCATCCCGTTGCACCGCCTGGACGAAGAGCCGCTGCGCCGCGCCGTACTGCAGGACCTGACCTGCGACTCGGACGGCAAGATCAACCAGTACGTCGACGAGCAGAGCATCGAAACCAGCATGCCGGTGCATGCGCTGAAGGACGGCGAGGACTATCTGCTGGGCGTGTTCCTGGTCGGTGCCTACCAGGAAATCCTGGGTGACATGCACAACCTGTTCGGTGACACCGACTCGGTGAACATCTACCAGAACGCCGACGGCAGCGTGTACCACGCCGGCATCGAGACCCACGACACCATCGAAGACATGCTGCGCTACGTGCACCTGTCGCCGGAGGAGTTGATGACCCACTACCGCGACAAGGTCGCCAGCGCCAAGATCACTGCGCGCGAGCGCACGCAGTACCTGGATGCCTTGCGCCTTGGGCTGACCCGGTCTTCGTACCTGTCGTCGTAATTGCCGGGGCCGCTCCTGCAAAAGCCTGTGCTGCCTTTTGTGGGAGCGGCCTTGCGTCGCGATATGAGGGCGAAGCCCTCACCAGCGTCACAACCGGTAAATATCCGGCCCTGGTCTCGCGCACCAATGCCGCTACCTTTGGATGCAATGTTCAAAGGAGGACGACATGCAACGTCCAGGCTCCCATCGTTTACGTGGCGGTCGAGTGTCCGAATCCGGGCGCCTTTATCTGCTCACCACAACCACCCGTAACCGAACGCCGTTGTTCAAGGATTTTCGATTTGCCAGGGCCGTGGTCCAGCAATTGCGGGTTCAGTGAAGAGAGCAAGGCCTGTCGATCTCTGGCCTGGGTCTTGATGCCGGATCATCTTCACTGGCTTATCGAGCTTGGCCCGACGAGCCTAGGCACGCTGATGTGTGGGTTCAAGTCCAGAAGCAGTTGTGCTTTGTACAAGGTGGGCGCTGACAGGCGACATATCTGGCAGACCAGCTTTCATGACCGGGCTCTGAGGCGTGAGGAGGATGTCCGGGCGATTGCCCGCTGCATCATCGCCAACCCGATTCGGGCTGGCCTGGTCCGGCGAGCGGGCGAGTATCCGCATTGGGATTGTGTGTGGCTGTGAACCCACAGGTGAGGGCTTCGCCCTCATTTCGCGACACAAGGCCGCTCCCACATTGAGCCCCGTATGCAGGCCTTTTGTGGGAGCGGCCTTGTGTCGCGATGGGCCGCAAAGCGGCCCTGACATTAGTGAATCCACTCACCCTTCTGCTGCAACCGCCACCCCACCCACCCCAACGTCACCGCCCGCAACCCCATGAACCCGAGAAACGCCAACCACAATCCATGGTTGCCGAACCCGCTCATGGCCACCGCCACCGGCAGTGCAATCAGTACCGACAGCAACATCGCGTTGCGCATCTCCCGCGCCCGGGTCGCGCCAATGAACAGGCCGTCCAGCAGGTAACTCCACACCGCAATCAACGGCAGCAGCGCCAGGTAGGGCAAATACGGATAGGCCGCCGCCCGCACACTGTCGATGTCGGTCTGCAAGTCGATGAACAAGTGCCCACCCAGCAGGAACAACCCGGCAAAGCCCAGGCTGGTGATCAGCGACCAGCCGCAGGCCACCACCAGCGAGCGGCGCAGGGTGTCGCGATCACGGGCGCCAATGGCATGGCCGCACAGTGCTTCCACCGCGTGCGCCAGCCCGTCGAGGGCATAGGCGGTCAACAGCAGGCCGTTGAGCAGCAGGGCGTTGGCCGCTACCGTGGACTCGCCCAGGCGTGCGCCTTGTACGGTAATCAGCAGAAACACCAGTTGTAGCGCCAGGCTACGCAGGAAAATATCGCGGTTCACCGCCAGCAGCGGGCGCCAGGCCTGCCAGCGTTTGAGCGCCGCCCACGCCACTTGCCCCGGGTAGGCCCGCAGGGCCGGGCGGGTCAGGGCCAGGCCCAGCAGGGCTGCACTCCACTCGGCGATCACCGATGCCCGCGCCGAGCCCAGTACACCCCAATCCAGCCCCAGGACGAACCACAGGTTCAAGACAATGTTCAGCAGGTTGGTCGTCAGCAGGATGGCCAACGGCGCCCGCGCGTTCTGGGTGCCCAGAAACCAGCCCACCAGCGCGTAACTGGCCAGCGCTGCAGGCAGGCCCAGCAGGCGGGTGTGGAAGAAGTCTTCGGTGGATTGCTGCAGGGCTGCGCTGGGTTGCATCGCATGAAGTGCAAGCTGGCTGAACGGTATGGCCAGCAGGCCGATCAACACCGCGAAACCAAACGCCAGCAGCAGCCCTTGCACCAGCACCTGGCGCAACGCCGCACCATCGCCACGGCCGGCGGCCTGGGCGGCGAAACCGGTGGAGCCCATGCGCAGGAAGCCCATCAGGCCGACCATGAAGGTGAACAACGTGGCGCCCACGGCCACGGCACCCAATTGATGGGCGTGGGGGAGGTGGCCGATGACCGTGCTGTCGACCAGAGCCACCAGCGGCACGGAGATGTTGGACAGGATCATCGGCGCGGCCAGCGCCCAGACCTTGTGGTGGGTAGGGCGGTGGCGCCAATCGGCAGAGAGTTGGGACATTTGCATTCCATGAGGCTTGGGGCCGCTATGTGCCCCCTCGCGGGCTTGCCCGCTCCCACAGGAAAGTGTTGCTCTTGCGGACGGCGCCAAACCTGTGGGAGCGGGCAAGCCCGCGAAGGGGCGCACAGCGGCCCCCTTTGACAAATGCCACAGTGTAACGGCCAGGCAACCATTTAGCGCGACCATGGTCTCACTTGCCGCGCAACGCCCGGGTGCTGCACCTGACGTTGAGCTATAGTTGCTGCCCTCACGTACACGCTGCCTAAGAGTTCCTACTCCATGTTCAACAAAGGATTGTTGCTGGCCTGCGCGCTGGCTTTGCTCAGCGCCTGTGACTCTTCGACGCCGGACAAACCGGCGCCGGTCGAGAAACCCGTAGCTACAGCACCCGTCGAAACCCAGGCGCCCAAGCGCGAAGACCCGGCTGTGCTCGCCAAGCGCTACGAAGGCCGCGAGCTTTCGGTGCTGGATGTTTCGGAAGTGCAGCTCGATGGCGCAGCAACGCTGTCAATCAGCTTCTCAGCACCGCTGGATGCCAAGCAGGACTTCGCCACCAAGGTGCACCTGGTAGACACCGTCAAGGGTAAGCTCGATGGCGCCTGGGAACTCTCCGACAACCAGATGGAGCTGCGCCTGCGCCATCTGGAGCCGCAGCGCAAGCTGGTGCTGACCGTCGACAAGGGCCTGCTCGCGGTCAACGGCAAGCAACTGGACAGTGAGTCGGTCACCCAGCTGGAAACACGCGACATGCAACCGACCATCGGCTTTGCCAGCCGCGGTTCGCTTTTGCCCACGCGCTTGGCCGAAGGCCTGCCGGTGATTGCCCTGAACGTCGACAAGGTCGATGTCGAGTTCTTCCGGGTGAAGCCGGAAATGCTCTCGACCTTCCTGGCCAGCTGGGGGCGCAACAGCAGCCTGTACTACTACCAGTCCAAGGAAACCCTGGACATGGCCGAGCTGGTCTACAGCGGCCGCTTCGACCTCAACCCCGCCCGCAACACCCGCGAAACCGTGCTGCTGCCCATCGCCGGCATCAAGCCGCTGCAGGACCCGGGTGTGTACCTGGCGGTGATGCGTGCCTCGGGCACCTATGACTACTCGCAGCCAGCGACTCTGTTTACCCTCAGCGACATCGGCGTATCGGCGCACCGGTACCGCGACCGCATTGACGTGTTCGCCCAGGCGCTGGAAGGCGGCAAGGCGCTGAGCGGCGTCAACCTCGAAATCCATGACGAGAAGGGCAAGCTGCTCGCCCAGGCCAGCACCGATGGCAAGGGCCACGCCCAGCTGCCGATCACGCCCAAAGCCGATACCCTGATCGCTACCCAAGGTGTGCACACCACCTTGCTGCGCCTGAACACCGCCGCCCTGGACCTGGCCGAATTCGACATCACCGGGCCCCAGGCCAACCCGTTGCAGTTTTTCATCTTCGGCCCTCGTGACTTGTATCGCCCAGGTGAAACCGTGCTGCTCAACGGCCTGCTGCGCGACCAGGACGGCAAGCCCGTCAAAGCCCAGCCGGTGAGCGTGGAAGTGCGTCGTCCGGATGAACAGGTTAGCCGCAAGTTCGTCTGGGAAGCCGACAGCAATGGCTTGTACCAATACCAGTTGCAACTGGCTACCGAGGCCCCGACTGGCCGCTGGCAACTGCTGCTCGACCTGGGCGGCGGGCGCAAGCAGGTGTATGAATTTTTGGTCGAAGACTTCCTGCCCGAGCGCTTGGCGCTGGAGCTGAAGGGCAGCAGCACGCCGCTGTCGCCTGAGGAGGATGCGCGCATCCAGGTCAATGGCCGTTATCTCTATGGCGCCCCGGCTGCCGGTAATCGCCTGAGTGGCCAAGCCTATGTACGTCCCCTTCGCGAGGCGGTGCCTGCGCTGCCGGGCTACCAGTTTGGCTCGGTCACCGAAACCGAGCTGAACCAGGACCTGGAGCTGGACGAAGTTACCCTCGACCAGGCTGGCAAGGCGGTAGTCGATATCGAAAGCCGCTGGGCCGAAGCGCGCTCGCCGCTGCAACTGACCGTGCAGGCCAGCCTGCAGGAGTCCGGTGGCCGGCCGATTACCCGGCGCCTGGAGCAACCGATCTGGCCAGCCGAGCGCCTGCCGGGCCTGCGTGGCCTGTTCGATGGCGAGGAAACCGATAGCGACGGGCCGGTGGAATTCGAGTTCTTGGTAGCCGACCGCGATGGCAACAAACTGGCGGCCAACGACCTCAAGGTGCGGTTGATCCGCGAGCGCCGTGACTACTACTGGAACTACTCGCAGAGCGACGGCTGGAGCTACGCCTACAACGAGAAATTCCTGACCCAGAACGAAGAGACAGTCAGCGTCAAGGCGGGCTCCACTGCCAAGCTGAGCTTCCAGGTTGAATGGGGCCCGTACCGCGTCGAGGTGGAAGACCCGCAGACCGGCCTGGTGTCCAGCGAGCGCTTCTGGGCCGGTTACCGCGCCCAGGACAACGCCGAAGGCGGTGCCGTGCGCCCCGACCAGGTCAAGCTGGCGCTGGACAAACCGTCCTACGCCGACGGCGCCACGGCCAAAGTTACCGTCACCCCGCCTGCCGCCGGCAGCGGCTACCTGATGATCGAGTCCAGCGATGGCCCGCTGTGGTGGCAGGCAATCGAAGTGCCCGCCGAGGGCAAGACCTTCGATGTGCAACTGGACAAAGCCTGGGCACGCCACGACCTGTACATTAGCGCGCTGGTGATCCGCCCGGGTGAGCGCAAGGCCAACGCCACGCCCAAGCGTTCGGTAGGCGTGCTGCACCTGCCGCTGGACCGCGCCGAGCGCAAGTTGGCGGTGAGCCTCCAGGCGCCGGAAAAAATGCGCCCGAAACAGCCGCTGACCGTGAAGGTGAAGGCCGCCAATGCTGATGGCAGCGTGCCCAAGCAGGTGCATGTGCTGTTGTCGGCGGTGGATGTGGGCATCCTCAACATTACCGATTTCAAAACCCCCGACCCGTTTGCCAGCCTGTTCGGGCGCAAGGCCTATGGCGCCGACCAACTGGACATCTACGGCCAGCTGATCGAAGCCGGGCAGGGCCGCCTTGCCAGCCTGGCGTTTGGTGGCGATGCGGCGATGGCCAAAGGCGGCAAGCGCCCTAACACCACGGTCACCATCGTTGCCCAGCAGAGCCTGCCGGTAACGCTGGACGACAAGGGTGAGGGCCAGGCCACGGTCGATATCCCCGACTTCAACGGCGAGCTGCGCTTGATGGCCCAGGCATGGACCGAAGAGCACTTCGGCATGGCCGAAGGCAAGACGGTGGTCGCCGCGCCGCTGATTGCCGAGCTGTCGGCCCCGCGCTTCCTGGCCGGTGGCGACCGCACCAGCCTGGCACTGGACCTGGCCAACCTGTCGGGCCGCGCCCAGCAACTGAGCGTTGAAATCACCACCGAAGGGCAACTGAGCCTTGCCACCAATGCCGTGCAGACCGTCGCCCTGGCCGAGGGGCAGCGTTCGACCCTGATGATTCCTGTGCAGGCCCAGGGTGGTCTGGGGCAGGGCAAGGTGCATGTGCGTGTCACAGGCCTGCAACTGCCGAACGAGCCGACCACCGCGTTCGAACGTGAGTGGACGTTGGGCGTGCGCCCGGCCTACCCGGCAATGCTCAAGCACTACCGCGTGGCCTTGAAGGACCAGCCATGGACCCTGCCCGAAGCAGACCTGGCCGCGTTCGAACCCGCAGGCCTGGAGGCCAGCCTGGCCTTGTCGAGCCGGCCGCCGTTGAACCTGGCCGAGCAGATCCGTGCGCTGGAGGCTTACCCTTACGGTTGCCTGGAGCAAACCACCAGCGGCTTGTATCCGTCGCTGTACGCCGATGCCGACAGCCTCAAGCGCCTGGGCATCAAGGGCGAGCCGGCGGATGTGCGCAAGCGCAAGATTGAAATGGGTATCGAGCACCTGCTGGGCATGCAGCGCTACAACGGCAGCTTTGGCCTGTGGAGTTCGGACAGCGAAGAGGAGTACTGGCTGACCGCCTACGTTACCGACTTCCTCTTGCGTGCCCGTGACCAGGGTTATGGCGTGCCGGCCGAAGCGCTGAAGAAGGCCAGCGAGCGCCTGTTGCGCTACCTGCAGGAGCGCAACCTGATCGAAGTCGACTACAGCGAAAACGCTGACCACACCCGTTTTGCCGTGCAGGCCTACGCGGCGCTGGTGTTGTCGCGCAGCCAGCAGGCGCCGTTGGGCGCGCTGCGTGGTCTGTTCGAGCGCCGCGCCGATGCCCGTTCCGGCCTGCCGTTGGTACAACTGGCGGTGGCGCTGGACAAGATGGGCGACAAACCGCGTGCCGAGCAAGCCTTGCAGGCGGGCCTGGGCATCAGCCGTGGCAAAGGCTGGATGGCCGATTACGGCAGCGCCCTGCGTGACCAGGCGCTGATATTGGCATTGCTGCAGGAGAGCAACCTGGCCAGCAGCCAGGTCGACCAACGCCTGTTCGCCTTGTCGGATGAATTGGCGGCCAACCGCTGGCTGTCGACCCAGGAGCGCAATGCCCTGTTCCTGGCCGGCCGTGGCCTGCTGGGCAAGCCGGAAGGCAAGTGGCAGGCACGCCTGGACAGTGCGGGCGAGGTCCGCGAGTTCAACAATGCAGAGGCCGGCATGAAGCTGGAAGGCCCGCTGCTGGCCTCGCCACTGAGCTTACAGAACGAAGGCAGCGAGACGCTGTACCAGCAACTGACCTTGTCCGGTTACCCCCGCCAGGCACCTGCGGCCGGCGGCAATGGTATGCAGATTCGTCGTGAGTACCTGGGCATGAACGGTCAGCCGCTGGACCTGCACAACCTGCGCAGTGGCGAACTGGTGTTGGTGCACCTGGCGCTCAAGGCCGAAGACCGTGTGCCGGATGCGCTGGTGGTAGACCTGCTACCGGCAGGCCTGGAGCTGGAAAACCAGAACCTGGCGCAAAGTGCCGCCAGCCTGGACAACGCCAGCAGCGCCGTGAAGGAATGGCGCGAGTCGATGCAGAACGCCAGCGTGGTGCACCAGGAGTACCGTGATGACCGTTATGTTGCCGCGCTCAAGCTCGACAGCTATGGCACCACCCACCTGCTGTACCTGGCGCGGGCAGTAACCCCGGGCACCTACCGCGTACCGCCGCCGCAGGTCGAGTCGATGTACCGGCCGAACCTGCAGGCTGTGGGGGATGGGCAAGGTGAAATGACCGTAAAAGCCCGCTAGAGACCCGCTCTACACGGACCATGTGGGAGCGGCCTTGCGTCGCGAAAGGGCCGCAAAGCGGCCCCGGTAATTCAAGCGGCGAAGCTGAAATCCTGGGGCTGCTGTGCAGCCCTTTCGCGACGCAAGGCCGCTCCCACAAAAAAAGCGCAGATCAGCTTGGTCTTCAGTGAATCACCCAGCTCATCACCCACAACCCCAGCACCAGCCAGATGATCCCGAGGATGATCGAGGCGCGCATGAACGCGCGGATTGCCGAGTAAAGCAGCATCAGGCCGATGATCACGGCCAGGATGCTGATCAGCGAGGTGTCCGTGCCCAGGGTGCGCGCCAGGCCGTCGATAAAATTGCCACCGGCATTGGCCAGCAGGTTGAACAGCCCGCTCAAAGCGTCGACGATGAAGCGGATCACAGACCCCAGTGCCTGGCCCAGCCACTCGAAAAAACCTTCTACATGCATAGTTGCTTCCTGATGAACGAATTGGCGAGGTTGCCGTTCCCAAGCCTTTGGCCATTACCTGGCCAGGTCGGTTCCCGATGCCAAGCTTAGCGCGTGTGGCCAGGCTGTTGCGCGCCACGCTGATTGGCCTGCTGGTGCTGTGCGGCCTGTTGTGGTTGGCCGACCGCCTGTGGCCGCTGCCGCTGCCGGGCGACGACTTGGCGCGGGTAGTGCTGGCCGAAGAAGGTACACCCTTGTGGCGCTTTGCCGATGCCGAGGGGGTATGGCGCTACCCGGTCAGCCCGGACCAGGTTTCGCCGTTGTACCTGCAGGCCTTGCTGACGTACGAGGACCGCTGGTTCTACCGCCACCCCGGGGTCAACCCGTTAGCCTTGGCACGTGCGGCCTGGCTTAACCTGCGGGGTGGGCGCGTGGTGTCGGGCGGCAGCACGCTGTCGATGCAGGTGGCACGGTTGCTGGACCCGCATGACCGCACCCTGGCCGGCAAGCTGCGCCAGCTGTGGCGTACGGCGCAGTTGGAGTGGCACCTGTCCAAGCGCGAGATCCTGCAGATCTACCTGGACCGCGCGCCCTTTGGCGGCACCTTGCAGGGCGTGGCCGCCGCCAGCTGGGCGTACCTGGGCAAGTCGCCGATGCACCTGACCCCGGCCGAAGCAGCGCTGCTGGCCGTGCTGCCTCAGGCACCTAGCCGGCTGCGCCCGGATCGCCACCCCGAGCGTGCCCAGCGTGCCCGCGACAAGGTGTTGCAGCGCCTGGCCGAATACCAGGTGTGGCCTGCGCAACAAATCCGCGAGGCAGCCGAAGAGCCGCTGGTGCTGGCGCCACGGCAGGAGCCAGCTTTGGCACCTTTGCTCGCCCGGCGCCTGAACAGCGCCGACAGCCCGCCGCTGATCCGCACCACGCTGGATGCAGCGTTGCAGCGGCGCCTTGAAGACTTGCTGCTGGGCTGGCGCGCGCGGCTGCCGGAGCGCACCTCTGCCGCCATCCTGGTGGTCGAGGCGCAGAGCATGGCGGTGCGTGCCTACCTTGGCTCGATCGAGCTGGCCGACGCGCGCCGCTTCGGGCATGTCGACATGGTGCGCTCGCTGCGTTCGCCCGGCTCCACCCTCAAACCGTTCCTTTACGGCATGGCGCTGGACGATGGCCTGATCCATTCCGAATCGTTGTTGCAGGATGTGCCGCGCCGCTATGGCGACTACCGCCCCGGCAACTTCTCCATGGGCTTCAGTGGGCCGGTGTCGGCCAGCTCGGCGCTGGCCCTGTCACTCAACCTGCCGGCAGTGCAGTTGCTGGAGGCCTACGGCCCGAAACGCTTTGCCGCGCAACTGCGCATGGCGGGCATGCCACTGGCATTGCCGCCCTTGGCCGAACCCAACCTGTCGCTGATCCTGGGCGGTGCCGGCAGCCGGCTGGAAGACCTGGTGGGTGGCTACGCGGCGCTGGCGCGGGGTGGCAACAGTGCGCGGGTGCGCTTGCAGCCGCAGGACCCGCTGGTGGAGCGCCGGCTGCTGTCACCAGGGGCGGCGTGGATCATCCGGCGCATCCTCAGTGGCCAGGCGCGCCCCGACCGCGACCCGCATGCCGAACTGGTACAGCGCCCGCAACTGGCCTGGAAGACGGGCACCAGCTATGGCTTTCGCGATGCGTGGTCGATTGGCGTGGGGCCGCGCTACCTGATCGGCGTGTGGATCGGTCGCCCCGACGGCACGCCGGTGCCCGGCCAGTTCGGCCTGGCTTCGGCGGCGCCGTTGATGCTGCAGGTGCACGACCTGCTGAGCAACCGCGACAGCCAGCGTGGCATCAGCGTGCCGGTGGAGCGGGTGCCGGCGAATGTCGGCGTGGCGGCGATCTGTTGGCCGCTCGGCCAGCCGATGAGCAAACAGGACCCCAACTGCCGGCGCCAGCGTTTTGCCTGGACCCTGGACTGCACCACGCCGCCGACGCTGCAAGCCGCCGATCAGCCCCTGGGTCTGGGGTTGCGCGAAAGCGTGTGGGTCAACGACCTGGGGCTGCGAGTGGATGGCAGTTGCCCAAGCGCCAAGGCCCGCGACATTGCCTTGTGGCCGGCCCCGCTGGAGCCTTGGCTGCCCCGCGTGGAGCGGCGCGCGGCGCGGCTGCCGGCCATCGACCCGGCCTGCCCACCGCAGGTGCCGGCCAGCGCTCCGCCGTTGTCGATAGTGGGCGTGCGACCGGGTGACAACCTGCGCCGCCCGGCGACCAGCAGCGAGCCGTTGCAGCTGCATGTATCGGCCCTGGGCGGTGGCGGGCGGCGCTGGTGGTTCCTCAATGGCCAGCCGTTGGGCGAAACCCTGGGGCAGGACAGCCTGCTGGTGCGCTTACCGCAGGCCGGGCAGGCCGAGGTCAGTGCGCTGGACGAAAGCGGCGAGACCGCGCGAGTGGCGTTCCAGGTCAGCGAGTAGGCGTTCGACGACAGCCGGGCCAGCACCTACGCTTGCAAGTGACGGGTGTGACCGGCTGGTGCCCCGCAACCCAAGGGAACATGGAGCGCCCTATGCGTCCTCTGGCCGTGCCCCTGTTGTTGCTGCCTTGGGCGTTTTTGGCCCATGCCGAGTCGTTGCCGGGTTTTCTCGACAGCCATGAGTACGAACGGCGCCTGCCCGACACCAACCTGCCGGTAGACGCCTATCGGCCCGCCAGCCCCAATCTGCGAATGCCCCGGCCAAACGCCGAAAGCCAGGCCTGGGCACCTGCGGATACGCGCATGGTGCTGCACAAGGTGCGTTTCGAAGGCGGTACGGTGTTCCCCTTGAGCGATTTGCGCGAGCACTACCAGCCGTTGATCGGGCACAGCATCACATTAGGCGAGCTGCAGCAGTACACCGAGCGCCTGACCGAGCGCTACCGGCAGGACGGTTACCTGCTTTCCTACGCCTACCTGCCACCTCAGGATGTGGCCGAAGGCCGGGTGAATGTGGTGCTGGTCGAAGGTTACATCCGGGATTACCGCGTGGAGGGCGACATCGGCCCGGCGGGTGGCTATTTGCAGCAGCTGCTGACGCAACTGGAAGCCGAACGCCCGCTGACACGTGAAACCCTGGAGCGCCACCTGGGGCTCGCCGAACGCCTGCCGGGTGTGTCGATTGAGGCTGAGCTGGCGATGGCGCAAACCGCTGACGGTGCCGCCCGCTTGACCGTGCGTGCGCAGCGCAAGCTGTTCAGTGCCGCTGTTACCCTGGCCGATTCCAGTCGCGACGATGCGCAGGCACTGCTGACGGCCACCAGCAATGCCCAGACCCGCTTTGTTGAACAGTTCAAGGCCAGCCTGCTGCTGCCTCCGGGGGATGACCAGGTGCATTACCAGCGGCTGGACTACAGCCAGTACCTGGACGCTGCCGGCAGCCAGTTGCTGCTGTCGGCTTCGCGCTATCGCAGTGATCCGGGCACGCGCATACGCCTGGATGATGGCCGTGACATGACCCGCGAGCGGGACAGTGAACGCTATGCAGTGGGCCTGCGCCAGCCAGTGGTTGTCAGGCCGAACGAATGGATGGCGGTGCAGGGGCACCTGTATGCGGTCAGCGAGCACGTCGAAGACCAACTGGACGGGGGGCCTTCACTACGGGACTACGACACTTCCGTGCGCGCGCTGTCCTTCGAAGGCGACTGGCGCAAAGTGGAAAGTGGCCGCCTGCGTATTGTCAGTGCCGGGGTTTACCAGGGGCTGGATTACCTGGGCGCGCGTAGCGGTGCTGACTACGATCTGGATTTCCTGCGGTTGCGGCTTTCCGGACTGCAGAGTGACACGCTGGCTGGCAACTGGCAGGGGGTGGCGTCGGGCGCGTTGTACTGGAGTGATGACCGGCTGCCCGACAGCGAACGGGCGGGCTTTGGTGGGCTGCATTTTGGCCGTGGCTACCCGCGTGATCAGGCGGACGGGGACAAGGGGTGGGGTGTGGCTTACGAACTGAACTACAGCCTGCGAGGTAACGGGCTGGCGCTGGTTCAGCCCTATGCGGCAGTGGATGTGGCGCAGGCCTGGCATAACCGGGGGCCTGTGGACGATGCCCACCTGGCTTCAGCGGCACTTGGCGTACGGTTGGGGGATGGGCGCTACTTCAACGTTGCGCTGGAGGTGGCGAAGCCTTTGGCGGATGTGGCGTTGGATAGCCTGGACCGTGGCCCCCGGCTGATCCTGAGTTTGGGTTTTCAAATGTAGGGGGGCTGCAAAGCAGCCCCGGCAATCTCCAGGCAAACCCCTCAATGGGTAGTAAACCTCAGATGCACCGGCGACGAGCTGGGCGTCAGCGCCAATGCCAGCTGGGTACGGTTGTGCATGTGGGTCAAACGCAACACTTGCGACACATACAGTTTGACGGTGTTTTCGGTAATGCCCAGCTCACAGGCGATCTGGTAATTGGTCTTGCCCTTGCTCACCAGTCGCGCCACTTCCAGTTGGCGTGGCGACAGCTTCTCGAAGGCAGCTGGCAGCTCGCTTTCGCTCTCTTCAACATCGGTGGCACGGCGGTGGGTACCTTGGCCACGGGCTTTTTCCAGGTCCTGGTACAGTTCGTCCACCGAATCGGCCAGGTCCTGCAAGCGCTGGTTCAACCCGCCCAGGGCGCGGAAGTTACGCTGGCGTTCTTGCAGGGCCTCTTCCTGGCGGCGCACGCCCTCCAGCAGTTCGTCGAGGTTCATGGGCTTCTGGTAATAATCGGCAAACCCTTCGCGCAGGGCGCGGATCACGTCCTGTTTGTCCGCACGCCCGGTCAGCATGATGGCTTCAAACATACGTGGCCCGGTGACTTCCTTGAGGGCGCGAACCAGTTCGATGCCATCACGCTCAGGCATGTGCAGGTCGCAGATGATCAGGCCGATGGCCTCGTCGGCCAGGTAGCGCTGGATGGCTTCGTCGGTCGAATGGGCTGGCAGGCAGTGGTAGCCCTGGGTTTCGAGAAACTCACACAACTGTTCGACGATGACTGGTTGGTCATCGACCACCAATAGCTTGATTTCACTGAATGGTCTGGACACGATCAACTCCCTGTTCGTATGCGGCACTGCTCCCGTGCCAGACACGCTGGCAGCTTAAAAATAGTCGCACTTTTTGGATATGTACAAGTTAACGGTTATGTACAACCCATAGGACCATAGGAGTGATTATTGGATCCATACCGCCGTTAGAAGAAAACCTGCTAACACGTAGGGTACGAATGCCTGTTTGTCGCCCATTTCTTCGGTCAGGGCCTGCAAACGCTTCTTCAACTTGGGGTTGAGCAGGGTCCACAGGCGCCGGCGGGTGAGCAGCCACACCAGCACACTGACACCGGCGCCAATGAAGGTGCCGAGCACGTATTGCGGGCTGGTGGCCAGGGCCAGTGCGCCCATCAGCTTGACGTCGTCGGCACCGAAGCGGCCGAGCATGTAGCCGGGCAGTGTAAGCAGCATGACGATAGCCAGTGCCCAGCCGGCATCACTGGCATCGGCGCCGATCCAGCTGTGGCCGGTGGCGAACAGCCAGAACAGGGCGCCGGCAGCCACGCCCAGGGTCAGCAGATCGGATATCTGGCGTTGACGCACATCCTGTTCGGAGCACAAGGCAAGCCACAGCAGGAGAACAATGCTTTGCATTGGCAGGTCGCCTTTCCCAAATGTTGAACACATCTACCCGGTCAGTCAGGTTTCCTTAAGTGAAGATAGACAAGAACCTGCGCACGAGTGGGCGGGAAAGGGAAAAAGGCGTGGCTGGAATGGATTTTGTCGTAGCTGTCACAGACCTGGCAGGTGGTGCAGCCGTGTTCAGAATCGCGATCTCTGTGGGAGCGGATTCACCCGCGAACACCGGCGAAGCCGGTGCCATGCACCGTGTCGCTTGCTTCGCGGGTGAACCCGCTCCCACAGAGTCCGCGGCGCCTATAAAAGCCGCGTTTGAATGTTACTTCTTGCTACCCGGCGGGTAGTTGGCCAGCACCTTGGTCACGGTATTGTGGATGGCGCTGTTGCGTTCTTCCGGGCTTGGCGGGTAGTTGTTCATGATCTGCTCGGCACTGCCTCGCCAGACCAGCTTGCCGTCACGCCCATCGAACATGTCGATCTGGATGGTGGCGACCTTGTAGTCGACACTGCGGGTTTCGTTGTACATCGGGCCGCCCCAGTAGCCGCCCCAGTAACCACCCCAACCACCGCCGTAGTTGGTGGTGATCTGCTGCTGGCGCTGCTCGACAATCAGGTACGCGCGCACGCCCAGGTCAGGCCGCGCGCCAGCCTGGACCGGGCGCAGGCCGCGCTGGTCGAGCTGGTCGGCGACCGCTTGGCGGATGCGCTGTTCGGTGAGGTCGCTTTTGATGCGGGGGTCGTCCGGGCGGTATTGCAGGCCCGGCTCCTGCCACGCCCAGCTCCGGTAGGCGGCAAAATCGCGGCTGGCATCGAAATCCTGCTGGACATTGTTGCTGGAGCAGGCGGCGAGCAATAACGCGAACGACAGTAGAACGAGACGGCGCAACATGGTGGTTCTCCGTTAAACGTTAACTGGGAGGATAGCCGCTGAGCGCCTTGTGCACAGAATCGCGCAGGGCGCTTTCGCGTTCACGCGGCGAGTCCTTGTCGCTGCCGCTTTCGGCGCTGGCGCTCCACACCGGCTGGCCGCTGCGGGCGTCGTACAGGTCGATGCGCACCACCATCACCTCCACCTCGTAGGTGCGCACGATGGGCACGCTGGCATAGCCCCCGTAGCCATGGCGATAGCCGCCATAACCGACACCACCGTAGGGATAGGGGCCGTAGTACGGGTCGTAGGTGTCGTAGTCACGCACTTGGCGCAAGCGTTTTTCCAGGCGCATGTCGGCGCTGACCAGCAAATCGCCGGAAGCCCCCCGGGCAGGGCGTAGGCCATGCTGGTCAAGTGCGCCGCTGACGGCATCGGCCAGTTGCGCCGGGTCGGCATTGGCCGAGCCGCTGGGCAACTGGCCGTTGCGCCAGCTCCAGCTGCGGTAGTGCCCGTAATCCCGGGCGGGCGCGGGGTAGGCACTGGCGTCGAAGGTGGTGGCCGCCTGGGCGGGGGCCGGTGGCAGCGGGCGGCTGCTGGCCACATACGGGTTGCTGCCCTGGCAGGCAGCCAAGGCAAGCGGCAGCAGGGCCAGGCACAACAGACGGTACGGCATGTATTCCTCCCGGCGGGCGGGTCAACGGGGGCGGCAGACCCAGTGCAGGTAGCGGCCAAGCCCGGCGAAGCCGGGGTGGCGGCGGTAGGCCAGTTCCATTTCCAGCAGGTCGAGCAGCTCGGCCTTGGCTTGGAACTCTTTGGGCATGTAATCGTGGAACACCCGCACACCACTCTCGGTTTCAACCTGCCATATAGGATCAAGTTGCGCCTTGAGCTCGCGTGGATCAAGCGGTTTCTGTGGGGTCAGGCTCTGCTTTTCACCTTCCAGCCGGTTGCTGCGCAATTTGCGGAAATGGCCCTTGAGCAGATTGCGATAGACCAGCGCGTCGCGGTTGTAGAAGGCCAGTGACAGCCACCCGGAAGGGGCCGTGAGCTGGTGCAGCACGGGCAGGATGCTTTCGGGCTCTGCCAGCCATTCGAGCACGGCATGGCACAGCACCAGGTCGTAGGGCTCGGTCAGTTGGCCAAGCAGGTCTTGCCAGGGTGCCTGGATGAACGTGGCGGTCTGGCCGGCCTCGGCAAAGCGCGCCCGGGCGCCGTCGAGCATGGGGGCGGCAGGCTCGGCCAGAGTCAGATGGTGGCCACGCTGGGCCAGCCACAAGGCCATGTGCCCCAGCCCGGCGCCGATGTCGAGGATGCGCAGCGGGCGATCGGGCAGCGCCTCGGCCAGGTCGGCCTGCAGTACGGCCAGGCGGATCGCGCCCTTGGCGCCGCCGTAGATCTTCTCGGCAAAGCGGGTGGCCAGCTCATCGAAGTGACGGTCGTTCATCGGGCGAAGCGCCTCTCGCTGTCGGCCAGCTTGGCCCGCACCACCTGGTCCATGTCCAGGCCCAGCTCGCTGCACAGCAGCAACAGGTAGAGCACCACATCACCGACTTCCTGGCCGGCGTGGGCGAGTTTGTCGGCAGGTAGCTGGCGAGATTGGTCTTCGCTCAGCCACTGGAAGATTTCCACCAGCTCGGCCATTTCGACGCTGGCGGCCATGGCCAGGTTCTTCGGGCTGTGGAAGCCGCGCCAGGCATTGTTGTCGCGAATCTGGTGCAGGCGTTGGGTGATTTCTTGCAGGTTCATCGGGGGTCTCCTAATGCTGCATAGCTTCGGCCCAGGCCCGACGCAAAGCAAGGGGCCGCTTTGCGGCCCATCGCGACGCAAGGCCGCTCCCACAGACCGCGCTGACATCAAGGCTGACGCAGTCGCTGTGGGAGCGGCCTTGTGTCGCGAAAAGGCTGCGCAGCAGCCTCACGATTCAAAGGGGAGCCCAGCGCCCGACCATATGCAGCACCCCGGCATGCCCATCCAGCCGCAACGCACCCTCAGGCCCCGCCTCACTGGCACTGAGTACCACCTCCGACGGCAACCGCACCGGTTTGCGGAAATCCACTTCAAAGGCAAAGCCGCTGTGCGGCAGGTGCCCACGCAGTGTCGCCAGGGCCATGGCCTTGCTCCACATGCCATGGGCAATGGCCGTGGGGAAGCCAAACAGCCGCGCGCTGGTGGCACTGAGGTGGATAGGGTTGTAGTCCCCGCACACCTTGGCATAACGTCGGCCGATATCACTGTCGGCGTACCAGCGGGTGGCCTCGGGCAATGGCTCCGGTTCATCGTCGGCTGGCTCGCCTGCCTGGCCCTCCAGCTTCAGCCCGCGCACCAGCATGCGGCTGGTCTCCCGCCAGAGCAGGCCAATGCCGTCGTCTGCCTCGGTAATCAGGTCGAAGGTGCCGCCCTTGGCATGTGCCTGAAGGTTTTGCGCATACACCGCAAAGCGCAGCCCTTCGATACCACCAAGCGGGCGTAGCACCTCGATGCGGTTGTGCAGGTGCACCAGGCCGAGCAGCGGGAAAGGGAAGTTTGGGGCGGTCATCAACTGCAGCTGCAGCGTGAACGCCATGACGTGGGGATAAGTGCCTGGCAGGCGGCCATCGTCGATAAAGTGGCAAAGCCGTCTATAAGCTGCCAGGTTGCCCGGCTGAACCGGGATGAAACAGCGCAGGCCATCGTCCGGCAAGCGGTCACCGCTGATGCTGCGCTTGCTGGCTGCACGCAGGTACAGGCTGGCGCGGGCAGCCGGGCTTTGCAGGTCGTGCCAGTTTCTGCTCATGTTCACGCTCCCATCAAGGCCTGGCCGCACACACGCAGCACCTGGCCGTTGACTGCCCCGGAGCCTGGCTGGCTGAGCCAGGCGATCGCCTCGGCGACGTCCTGCGGGCGGCCGCCCTGGCCCAGCGAGCTCAAGCGCCGCCCGGCCTCACGTAGGCCCATGGGCATGGCCGCGGTCATGTGGGTTTCGATGAAACCGGGGGCGACAGCGTTGATGCTGCCGCCGTGTTCGGCGAGCCGGGGCGCCCAGGCTTGGGCCAGGCCGATCAACCCGGCCTTGCTCGCGGCGTAGTTGGCCTGCCCGCGGTTGCCGGCGATGCCACCGACCGAGGCCAGCAGGGTGATGCGCGCGTTTTCTCCCAGTGCGCCGTTGTCATACAGTGCCTGGGTCAGTAGTTGCGGTGCCTTGAGGTTGACCGCCATGACCGCGTCCCAGTATTCCGGGGTCATATTGGCCAAGGTCTTGTCGCGGGTGATGCCGGCGTTGTGCACCACGATGTCGATGCCGTCGGGCAGGGCGGCAAGCAGTTGCGTTGCCGCATCGCTGGCGCAGATATCCAGAGGCAGCGCTTTGCCACCCAAACGTGCGGCGAGGGCGTCGAGGTCCTGGCTGGCCTGTGGCACATCGAGCAGCAGCACATCGGCGCCGTCCCGCGCCAGGGTTTCGGCGATCGCGGCGCCGATGCCGCGTGCCGCGCCCGTGACCAGGGCGCGGCGGCCAGCCAGCGGGCGGGTCCAGTCGCCTACCTGGCTGGTGCAGGCTTCCAGGCGCAGTACCTGGCCAGAAATGAAGGCACTCTTGGGCGAGAGGAAGAACCGCAAGGCGCCTTCCAGCTGGTCTTCGGCACCGGGCGCGACATACAGCAGCTGGGCAGTCGCGCCATTGAGCAGCTCTTTTGCCAGCGAGCGGCTGAAGCCTTCAAGGGCCCGTTGGGCAACGCTGGACAATGGGTCGTCGAGGCTTTCCGGCGCGCGCCCCAGCACCACCACATGGGCGCTCGGGGCCAGGCTGCGCAGCAGTGGCTGGAAAAATTCGCGCAACTGCTTCAGCGCATCGCTGTCGGACAGATGACTGGCATCGAACACCACGGCTTTGATTTTCGGCCCCAGGCCGGCCACCCAGGCTTCGGCCTGCAGGTGGTCGGCATTGAAGCTGTAAAGCGCGTCGGTCAGGCGCGGGGCGATGGCTTCGACCTGGCCTGCCAGCGGCCCGCCCCCCAGTACCAGGGCCCCTTCGACCGGGCGCAGGCGGCCGGCTTGCCAGCGCTCCAGCGGCGCCGGGCGTGGCAGGCCGAGGGCATCCACGAGGCGGCGGCCGAGGTTGGAGTTGGCAAAACCGAGGTAGCGATCGCTCATGAGTGGGTCTCCGCAAAAGGCAAGCTTGAAAGTGTGGACCAACTTTGTGGCAAGGTCGTTCGAATGCGGTAAAAACACCTAGGCTGTACGGATCAAATTGTTTCAGGAGGAACAAGCACATGCGTTCACCTCGCAGGGTCGCGATCTTGGGCGGCAACCGAATCCCCTTTGCCCGCTCCAATGGCGCCTACGCCACGTCCAGCAACCAGGCGATGCTCACGGTCGCCCTTGAGGGCCTGATCGAACGTTATCGCCTGCATGGGTTACGGCTGGGGGAGGTGGTGGCTGGCGCGGTGCTCAAGCATTCACGCGACATGAACCTCACCCGCGAATGTGTGCTGGGTTCGCGCCTGTCGCCGCAGACCCCGGCGTATGACATCCAGCAAGCCTGCGGTACTGGGCTGGAAGCTGCGCTGCTGGTGGCCAACAAGATTGCCCTGGGGCAGATCGACTGCGGTGTTGCCGGCGGCGTGGATACCACTTCCGATGCACCGATTGCCGTCAACGAAGGCCTGCGCCACATCCTGTTGCAGGCCAACCGTGGCAAAAGCCTGGGCGAGCGACTCAAGCCTTTCCTCAAGCTGCGGCCTCACCATCTGAAACCCGAGTTACCACGCAACGGCGAACCGCGCACGGGCTTGTCGATGGGCGAGCATTGCGAGCGCATGGCCCAGGCCTGGCGCATTAGCCGTGCAGAGCAGGACGAGTTGGCGTTGCTCAGCCACCAGAAGCTGGCCGCCGCGTATGCCGAGGGTTGGCAGGAAGACTTGCTGACGCCGTTTTTGTCGCTGGCACGGGACAACAACCTGCGCCCGGACCTGAGCCTTGAGCAGTTGGCCAGGCTCAAGCCCGCCTTCGACCGCAGTGGCCAGGGCACGCTGACGGCGGGTAATTCCACACCACTCACCGACGGGGCCTCGGTGGTGTTGCTGGGCACTGAAGAATGGGCTGCGCAGCAGGGGCTTCAGGTGCTGGCTTACCTGGTCGATGGCGAAACCGCTGCGGTGGATTTCGTCACCGGCCGCGAAGGGCTGTTGATGGCCCCGGTGTATGCCGTGCCACGCTTGCTGGCGCGCAATGGCCTGACCCTGCAGGACTTCGATTACTACGAGATCCATGAAGCCTTTGCTGCCCAGGTGCTGTGCACCCTCAAGGCCTGGGAAGATGCCGACTATTGCCGCGAGCGGTTGGGGCTGGATGCGCCGCTTGGGGCGATTGACCGCAGCAAGCTCAACGTCAAGGGCAGCTCGCTGGCAGCTGGGCACCCGTTCGCCGCGACCGGGGGGCGGATATTGGCCAACCTGGCCAAGTTGCTGGCCACGGCGGGGAAGGGGCGTGGGCTGATTTCGATTTGTGCGGCGGGTGGGCAGGGGGTGACCGTTATCGTCGAGCGTTGATTTTCTGCAATACCGCGTCGCCTGCTTCGCGGGTAAACCCGCTCCCACAGGACAGCGCAGATGTCCCCGTGGTGTCCACCAGCTGTTAGGCTTGTCTGCTCAGAACTACAAGAAACCGCCATGCCGATCATCGGACATCCTCGCGCTATTCCTGCGCTGGACCATTTGCCCAGGCCCCTCTATGCCCGTGCCGAAAGCCTCGGTGCCGGCTCCTGGACCACCCGCCACCAGCACGACTGGGTGCAGTTTTCCTACGCCATCAGCGGCGTACTGGCCGTGTACACCCGTGACGGCAGTTACTTTGCCCCACCCCAGTGGGGTGTGTGGATCCCTGCCGATGCCGAACACGAAGTGCTGACCTCGATGCAGGCCGAGATGCGTAGCCTGTATGTGCGCCGCGATGCCTGCCCATGGGCACCAGAGCAATGCCGGGTGCTGGAGGTGACGCCACTGGCACGCGAGCTGATCAAGCAGTTCTGCCTGTTCCCGGCGGACTACCCGGAATATGACAGTGCCGAGGCGCGTTTGGTGGCGGTGCTGCTCGACCAGTTGCGCACCTTGCCGGAAGTCGGTTTTTCGCTGCCGTTGCCACGTCACGCTGGGTTGCTGGCGCTGTGCAACGGTTTGATCGCCGCGCCGGACCAGCCGCAGACTTTGCAGCAATGGGCGCGGGAGCTGGGGTGTTCGGAGAAGACGCTGATGCGGCTGTTCCAGCGGGAGACGGGGTTGAGCTTCCGCAACTGGCGCCAGCGCATGCGGTTGCTGTCGTCGCTGGCGCTGCTGGAGGCGGGGGAGAATGTGACCGAGGCGGCGTTGGGGTGTGGGTATGACTCCACTTCGGCCTACATTGCGGCGTTCAAGCAGCTATTTGGGGCTACACCTGGCGAGTTGAAACTCTAGGCATTATCTGCCTGTACCGGCCCTATCGCCGGCAAGCCAACTCCCACAGGGACTGCAAACCCTGAGGGCAGCGGGGTCCTGTGGGAGCTGGCTTGCCGGCGATAGGGCCGGGACAGGCAGTGCATCAATCAGGTGCGGAACCTGCGCACCAGCGAATCCAGCTCATTGGACAGCCCAGCCAGGCTCTCGGAGTCCTGGCGCGCCGCCTGGGCCAGTTCGGCCACCAGCTGCGCATCCCCGTGAATCTGGCTGATATGCCGGTTGATGTCCTCGGCCACCTGGTGCTGCTCCTCGGCCGCCGTGGCGATCTGCGTGTTCATGTCGCGAATCACATCCACCGACTCACGGATTTGGCCGAAACTGTCGCGGGCCAGGCCGATACGGCTCACCGACTGCTGCGACACTTCCAGGCTGGCATGCATCTGATCGGCCACTTCGGCCGTGCGGCTGGCCAGGTTGCCCAGCAGGCCGTCGATTTCGGCAGTGGAGTCGGCTGTGCGCTTGGCCAGGGCCCGCACTTCGTCGGCCACCACGGCAAAACCACGGCCCTGCTCACCGGCACGGGCTGCTTCGATGGCCGCGTTGAGGGCCAGCAGGTTGGTCTGTTCGGCAATCGAGCGGATGGTGCCGAGGATCGACTGGATAGCGTTGCTGTCACGCTCCAGCTGCTGGATCGACTGCGCGGACTGTTCGATCTCGTGGCTCAGGCGGTCGACGCTTTGTACGGCGGCGTCGATCTGCTGCTGGCCCTCGCGTGCTTGCTGCTGACCGCTGTCGGCCGACTGCGCCGCCTGGCTACAGGAACGGGCCACTTCGTTGGCGGTGGCGACCATTTCGTGGAAGGCGGTGGACACCATGTCCACGGCTTCGCGCTGGCGGCCAGCGGCTTCGGCCATGTCGCTGGAAACGCGGGTCGAGCTGCTGGAAGTGCTGAGGATTTTGCCGGCGGCAGCGCCGATGTGCTGGATCAGGCTGCGAATGGCGCCGAGGAACTGGTTGAACCAGCTGGCCAGTTGCGCGGTTTCGTCGCGGCCACGGATTTCCAGGTTGCGGGTCAGGTCACCCTCGCCCTGGGCAATGTCCTCCAGGCCGCTGGTGACGCTATTGATCGGGCGCACGATCAGCTTGGCGAAGCCTGCACCGACCACTGCGAACAGCGCGGCCAGCACTACGGCAATGCCGCCGATCAGCCAGGTCAGCCGGGTGGTGGTCTGCATCACTTCGCTTTGTTCGATCAGGCCGATGAAGGTCCAGCCCAGTTGCTCATCGGGGTAGACGTTGGCCATATAGCGCACGCCATTGAGCTCGACCTCGACCAGGCCTTTGCCGGCCTTGGCCAGCGCGGCATAGCCGTCGCCAAAGCTGGCCAGCTGCTTGAAGTTGTGAGCGGCGTCGCGTGGGTCGACCATGACGTTGCCGTTGCTTTCCACCAGCATAAGGTAGCCGCTTTCACCCAGCTTGATCTGTTTGACGATCTCGGTCAGGCCTTTGAGCGACACGTCGATGTTGACCACGCCGCCGGGATTGCCCAACTGGTTGGCCACGGCGCGCACTGTGCTGACCAGTACCGCGTCGTCGGCCGCCCAGTAGTAGGCGCCGGTACGCACGGTCTTGCCCGGGTTGGCCATGGCCAGTTGGTACCAGGGGCGGGTGCGTGGGTCGTAATTGACGAACTTCTGCCCGGCCGGCCAGCCGGTGTAGCCGCCGTCGTTCACACCGTAGGACAGGTAGGCATAGGACGGATGCGCGTTGGCCAGGCGGGTCATGAAGTCGAGGAGCTTGCCGGCCTGCTCGCCCAGTTCGTAGGACGGCGCGGCGCTCATGTACTTGTTCAGCTCGCTGCCGGTGGCGGCGACCATTGGCTGCGAAGCCATGTACTCGACGTTCTGGTTGATGCCCTGGAAGAAGATGTTCATCGCGTTGCTGACCTGGCGGATTTCCCGGCTGCTACCGTCGAGGAATCCGTCGCGGGCTTCGCCGCGCAGGTTGAGGACCACCAGGGTGGCCACGAGGACGATGGGCAGGCCGGCGATGACCGCGAATGCCCAGGTCAGTTTCTGTTTGATGCTCATCGACGCTCCCGGAATTTTTATTGTCGACCCACGAGGCAGGTAGCCAGTGCATCGGCAGCGTCCGGGTTTTATGTAGGAAAACGCCCGTATTTATTGGATAAAGTCGCGGTTGGTGACTATTCGGCCGCGTTTGGACGCTTTTGGCATACCAAACGCGGGTGACCGATCAGTGACAGCAACTTCCAGCAGCACCGTTGGCCAGGTCCTTGAGGATCGGGCAGTCCGGGCGGTCGTCCCCCTGGCAATGCGAAACCAGCTCGCCAAGGGTGTCGCGCAGGCTCACCAGTTCCTCGATACGCCGGTTCAGTTCATCGATGTGCTGCATGGCCAGTGCCTTCACATCGGCGCTGGCACGCTGGCGGTCTTGCCACAGGGTCAGCAGCTTGCCGACCTCTTCCAGGGAGAAGCCCAGGTCGCGGGAGCGCTTGATGAAGGCCAGGCTGTGCAAGTCTTCTGCCTGGTACAGGCGGTAGCCGCTGTCGCTGCGCGTGGCAGGTTTGAGCAGGCCGATGGATTCGTAATAACGGATCATCTTGGTGCTAAGCCCGCTGCGGCGGGCGGCCTGGCCGATGTTCATGGCGCTTCCTCGTTGGTGCTGGTGGGTTTCCACGCCTTGAGCCACAGCGCGTTGCTGACCACGCTGACGCTGGACAGGGCCATGGCGGCGCCGGCCAGTACCGGGTTGAGGTAACCCAGCGCGGCCAGCGGGATGCCGATCAGGTTATAGATGAACGCCCAGAACAGGTTCTGGCGGATTTTGGCGTAGGTCTTGCGGCTGATTTCCAGGGCGGCCGGCACCAGGCGCGGGTCGCCACGCATCAGGGTGATGCCGGCGGCCTGCATGGCCACGTCGGTGCCGCCACCCATGGCAATGCCGATATCGGCGGCCGCCAGGGCCGGGGCGTCGTTGATGCCATCGCCAACCATGGCGACCACGCCATCCAGCTTGAGCGCGGCCACGGTGGCGGCCTTGTCGGCCGGCAGCACTTCGGCATGCACATCGTCGATGCCCAGGGCGTCGGCCACCACCTTGGCGCTGCCGCGGTTGTCGCCGGTCAGCAGGTGGCTGCTGATGTGCTGTGCGTGCAGGGTATTTATGGCTTGCGCGGCGCCGGGCTTGAGGCTGTCACCGAAGGCGAACAGGCCCAGCACACGGGGTTGCGTGCCGCGTTCGATCAGCCACGACAGGGTGCGCCCCTCGGCTTCCCAGGCCTGGGCCTTGGCGGCCAGGTCACCGGGTTGCAGGGCGCTTTCGTCGAGCAGGCGGCGGTTGCCCAGGGCTAACTCGCGGCCCTCTACACATCCGGCGATGCCGCGCCCGGTCAGCGACTGGCTGTCGGTAACGCTTGGCACGTCCAGCTTCTGTTCGGCGCAGGCATCCAGCACCGCCTTGGCCAGTGGGTGCTCACTGCCGCGCTGCAGGGCGCCGGCCAGGCGGTGCAGGTCGGCGCTGTTGCCCACTTGCGCCTGGCTGTGGACAACCCGCGGGCTGCCAGAGGTAAGCGTGCCGGTCTTGTCGAAGACCACGCGGTTGACCGCATGGGCACGCTCCAGGGCTTCGGCGTCCTTGATCAGGATACCGTGGCGGGCGGCAACCCCGGTACCGGCCATGATTGCTGCAGGCGTGGCCAGGCCCAGGGCACAAGGGCAGGCGATGACCAACACGGCAACGGCGTTGATCAGTGCGGTTTCCAACGGTGCGCCGGCCAGCCACCAGCCGATCAGGGTGATCAGGGCCAGTACCAGCACGGCCGGGACGAACACTTGGCTGACCCGGTCGACCAGCTTCTGGATCGGCGCCTTGGCGGCCTGGGCGTCTTCCACCAGCCGGATGATACGTGCCAGCACGGTTTCGGTGCCCAGCGCCTGGGTGCGCACCAGCAATCGGCCTTCGCCATTGATGGCACCACCGGTAACACTGTCGCCGGGTTGCTTGGGCACCGGCAGGCTCTCGCCGCTGATCAGGGCTTCATCGGCATGGCTGCTGCCGTCTTCGACCACACCGTCTACCGGGAAACGCTCGCCGGGCTTGACCAGCACCAGGTCGCCCAGGCGCAACTGCGCGATGGCCACGTCTTGCTCCTGGCCGTCGACTACACGCAGGGCGCGTTCCGGGCGCAGTGCCTCAAGGGCGCGAATGGCGCTGGCGGTCTGGCGCTTGGCACGGCTTTCCAGGTACTTGCCCAGCAACACCAGGGCAATCACCACGGCCGAGGCTTCAAAGTACAGGTGTGGGGCCATGCCGGCAGGGGCCTGCGCCCACTGGTACAGGCTCAAGCCGTAGCCAGCGCTGGTGCCTAGCGCCACCAGCAGGTCCATGTTTCCGGCACCGGCGCGCACGGCCTTCCAGGCGGCTACGTAGAAGCGGGCGCCAAGAATGAACTGCACCGGCGTGGCCAGCAGAAACTGCGCCCATGCAGGCAACATCCAGTGCAGGCCGAATGGCTGCACCAGCATCGGCAATACCAGTGGCAGGGCCAACAGCAAGGCTGCGCCGACCGCCAGGCGCTCGTTGCGCAGGCGGCGCTGGGCAGCGCTTTGGTCGCCGTTTGCCGTTTGCGGCAGGCTGGCGCTGTAGCCGGCCTTGTGCACGGTGTCGATCAGCAGGTTGTCATCAACGGCTGCCAGCACTTCAAGGTGCGCGCGTTCGCTGGCAAGGTTGACGCTGACCTGCTCAACACCCGGCAGCTTCCCCAAGGCGCGCTCTACGCGGCCGACGCAGCTGGCGCAGGTCATGCCGCCAATCTGCAGTTCGACGGTACGGGTGGGCACGCCGTAGCCGGCTTCGCGCACGGCATCGACCAGGGCGGGCAGGCTGTTGGCCGGGGCCTGGACCCGGGCCTGTTCGGTGGCGAGGTTGACGCTGACCTGTTCAGCGCCGGTGACCTTGCGCAGGGCGCGTTCGACCCGGCCGGCACAGCTGGCGCAGGTCATGCCGGAGATCGGCAGGTCATATGTGGTGGATGCGGGCATGGCTCTCCTCCTTGGACAGGCCTCCAGCATCAACCTTGCCATGCAGGTAAGGTCAATAGCCCAGGCCGGCTCGCTTCAACTCCAGCCCATATTGCCCCATGGCGATGCGGTATTTGTTGATCTGGCCCGCCTGCAGGTTCAAGCGTGTGCTGCGTTGGTCTTCGATGCCCGCTGCGCAGCCTGGCATCTGCCCTGGCAAAAGGCGCAGGCGCACATCTACCGGGCCGGGCGGCAGGTTGAACGAGGTGGATTGCTCCTGGAACACACGCCCGGAAAGCTGATCGTTGAGGTAGACGCCGATTTCGCAGTTGGTGGCCACTTCCAGGCGTTCCCGGGAAATGATCAGTACGCTGTAGTCCGAATTGCCCTCGGCACTGGCCGGTGGCACCGCAGCCAGCGCGCTCAATAGCCCGACGACGCCCAATGCTGCCCTGAACATGAAGAATCTCCTGCTTGCCTGATCGTCAAACGCGAAGCTTGGCCGACGCGGGCGCGGATTTCCACCCCAGGTGTTGCTGGCAGGGCTTGACCTTGCCCCGATGGCAAGCTTGAGACTCGTTGAAAACCTGAAGGAGGCAACCCCCATGCAAGTGTTCAATGTACAAGGCATGACCTGCGGCCATTGCGTGAAAGCCGTGACCCGCGCGGTGCAGGAGCAGGATGCAGCGGCCAAGGTCGAGATCGATCTGGCAGCCAGGCAGGTACGGGTGCAGAGTGAACTGGGGCAGGAGCAGATCCTTACGGCCATTCGTGATGAAGGTTATCAGGCCGAACTCGCCTGAAGACTTGGCAGTGGGAGACTCACCTGTGGGAGCGGGCGTGCCCGCGAATACGCGTAGCCGGTGCCATCCACCGCGTTGCCTGATTCGCGGGCACGCCCGCCCCCAGAGGAACCGCGGCAATTTTCAGGTTTCGAGCCAGACAATTGTGGCCGCAAGGCCCAGGTTTGTTGCAAATGTTTTCATACCGATAGTGGCCACAGCGGGTAGAATCAATCACTTGCTTAGCCTGCTATGGATTCCTGATGAACCTGCGAATGGTGCTCATCCTGGGCGCACTCAGTGCGTTCGGGCCCTTGGCGATCGACTTCTACCTGCCCGCCTTCCCGGCCATGGCGCAGGCGTTCGCCACCGATGAAAAACACATCCAGGCCACTTTGGCCGCCTACTTCCTCGGCCTGTCCATCGGCCAGTTGGCCTATGGCCCGGTAGCCGACCGCTTTGGCCGGCGCATACCGCTGATGTTCGGGGTGACCCTGTTCACCCTGGCGTCGCTGGCCTGTGCCTATGCCCCCAACCTCGACACCCTGGTACTGGCGCGCTTCGTCCAGGCACTGGGCGGTTGTGCCGGCATGGTGCTGTCGCGGGCCATCGTCAGCGACAAGTGCGACCCGGTGGCCTCGGCCAAGGTGTTTTCGCAACTGATGCTGGTCATGGGCCTGGCGCCGATCCTGGCACCGATGCTGGGCGGGGTGCTGGTGAACCTGGCGGGCTGGCAGTCGATCTTCCTGGCCTTGAGCCTGTTCAGTGCCGGCTGCCTGCTGGCGGTCAGCCTTGGCCTGCCGGAAAGCCTGCCTGAGCACATGCCACGTCAGCCGCTGTCTGGCGCTTTGCGCCAATACCTGCGTTTGCTTGCAGACCGGGTGTTCCTTGGCCATGCCTTGACCGGTGGTATCGCCATTGCCGGCATGTTTGCCTACATCGCCGGTTCGCCTTTCGTGTTCATCAAGCTCTATGACGTGCCGGCCGAGCACTACGGCTGGCTGTTCGGTACCAACGCCGCCGGCTTCATCCTGGTGGCACAGGTGAATGCACGTCTACTGGCCAAGCGTGGCCCGGCGTTCCTGCTGGCGCGCGGGGTGTGGGTGTACCTGGCGGCAGGCCTGGCGCTGTTGGGCGTGGCAGCCTTGCAGCCGACACAGTTGTGGCCGCTGCTGGTACCGCTGTTCATCTGCATCGCCAGCCTGGGCTGCATCATCCCCAACGCCTCTGCCTGCGCCATGAGCGGGCAGGGCGCACGCGCTGGCAGCGCCTCGGCACTGATGGGCTGCCTGCAGTTCAGCGTCGCCGCAGGGGCGGCGGCACTGGTCGGCCTGCTGCATGATGGCAGTGCGGTGCCGATGGCGACGGTGATCAGCTTGTGCGGTGCACTGGCGGTCAGTGTCGCGCTGCTGACCCGACGCTTGCAGGCCAGGCGTCCCGCATAAGCGGGTGAGGTGCCTGCAGGCGGGTTTCGAGCGTGGCGACGAAGGCCCGCGCCTCGGCCTCGCTGCGGAAACTGACCACGTGTTGATCGAGCTGGACCTGCCAGGGGCAGGCAGGGTTTCGGCTCGATGCACTGACGACAATTTTCATCGCGGCAAACCTCCAGAAGGGGGAGCCGCTCAAGTGTAGCGCCGCCCCTCGTGGCTGCCACGGGCTGCATCAGTGTCCTGACTGACGGTCGACAGGCGCATTTCCTCTCCCTGTTTCCCGCTTTGGGCGTAATGCCCGCAAACTCGCAGAACCTTCGCTTCGTTGCGCGCTATTTGCGGAACATTGCTGTGGGCCGTATCTGAAATTGCAGGCGGTCTTTTTTCATCAAGATGTTTCTACGCCGCTGTACGCGTATATCGGACCTTTGGTTGACCGGGTTCCGGGCAGTTTTCCGAGGCTGTTTCACTGTTTGCCAAGGGTAGGCATACCCAGTGGTTTTTCGCCGCAGGTATGTCGGCAGGTGAGCGTCTGAACGGCGTTTGCTGCGGCCTATACTTGCGACCCAGGCCAGTGACAGCGAGAGGTGCTTCCCTGCCAGGGTTGGCCATCGCATCCACACCGTGAACTTGCAGGGAGTTACAGGGATATGAACGCAGCCAGCAGTATCAGCCAGATTGCCAGCCTGATGGCCGACCCGAAGCGCAGTGCCATGTTGTGGGCATTGATCGACGGCACGCCACGGCTGGCCAATGAGCTCGCGATAATGACCGGCCTGACTTCGTCATCGGCCTGCGCGCACCTTTCGTTGCTGTCGTCTGCCGGATTGCTCAGGCATGAAGCACGTGGCCGCAAGCGCTATTTCCGCCTGGCGACACCGCAGGTCGGGGCCGCCGTGGAGGCCTTGGCCAGCGTTCAGCTGGAGGGCGCCAGGGGGGAGCAGGCCAAGGCGCCGGTATCACCTTTGCCCATGTCGATGCGCCGCGCACGTCGTTGTGGCGATCACCTGGGTGGGGAGCTGGCCAGTGAGCTGTACCATCGCGTGGTGGTGGCCGGCTGGCTGGAAGGCAGCGGCCGACAGTTGATGGTAAGTGACGAGGGGCGGGCGCAGTTGGCGCTTGTCGGGGTCTACATCGATGCCCTGGCGCCACACCAGCAACGTGGTTGCGTGATCTGCCGTTGCACCGAGTGGAACGATCAGGCCCCGCACCTGGGGGGCGTGCTGGGCCAGGCCTTGTTCAGGCTGTTTCTGCAATCTGGCTGGATGCGCGAGGCCGAGGACACGCGGGCATTGCATATCTCGGCGCTGGGTATCCAGCAGATCAATCGCATAGCCCGCGTGGCGACGTTGCAGGTCGGCTGAGCGCAACGGCGTCGGTCAATCAGACCAGCCGGGCATCCAGGCTGTTCTGCGCCAGCCGACGGGCCTGGTCTTCGGTCATGCCCAGGTGTGTGTGCAGGGCGTGGAAGTTTTCCGTCACGTAGCCGCCGAAGTAGGCCGGGTCGTCCGAGTTGACCGTAACCTTCACGCCGCGTTCGAGCATGTCCAGGATGTTGTGCTGGCTCATGTGGTCGAACACGCAGAGCTTGGTGTTGGACAGCGGGCACACGGTGAGCGGGATCTGCTCATCGATGATGCGTTGCATCAGGCGCTCGTCCTCGATGGCGCGTACGCCGTGGTCGATACGCTTGATCTGCAACAGGTCGAGCGCTTCCCAGATGTACTCGGGCGGGCCTTCTTCGCCGGCATGGGCAACGGCAACAAAGCCTTCGCTGCGGGCCCGGTCGAACACGCGCTTGAACTTGCTTGGCGGGTGACCCATTTCCGAGCTGTCCAGGCCGACGGCGATGAACGCGTCGCGGAACGGCAGGGCCTGGTCGAGGGTTTTTTGCGCTTCCTCTTCACTGAGGTGGCGCAGGAAGCTGAGGATCAGGCCACTGCTGATGCCCAGTTGCTTGCGGCCGTCGTTCAGCGCCTGGTTGATGCCATTGAGCACCACTTCGAAAGGGATGCCGCGGTCGGTGTGGGTTTGCGGGTCAAAGAACGGTTCGGTGTGGATCACGTTCTGGGCTTTGCAGCGTTGCAGGTAGGCCCAGGTCAGGTCGTAGAAGTCCTGCTCGGTACGCAGCACATCCGCGCCCTGGTAATACAGGTCGAGAAACTCCTGCAGGTTGTTGAAGGCATAGGCACCACGCAGGGTCTCCACATCGGCCCAGGGCAGGGCGATCTTGTTGCGCTCGGCCAGGGCGAACAGCAGCTCGGGCTCCAGCGAGCCTTCCAGGTGCAGGTGCAGTTCGGCCTTGGGCAGGGCGTTCAACCAGTCATACATAGTGGGGCATCTCAATCAGGTACGGTTGCCGCCATTCTACAGGGGCTGGCCGGGCATTGCGCCCGGCCAGGCTGCGACCCGTTGAATCACCAGACCAAGGGTTCGCCCTTGTAGTTGATGAAGCGCAGGCCGCCGTTGCCGCTTTGTGCGTTGATCTGGTCGAGCATGCCGCGGGTGCTGGTGAACACGTCGATTTCGGCGTTTTCGCCGCCCATGTCGGTTTTCACCCAGCCCGGGTGCATGGCCAGCACGCACAGGTCGGGGCGCTGTTGTTCAACCACGAAGCTGTTGATCATCGAGTTGAGCGCTGCCTTGCTGGCCTTGTACAGGCAAATTTCGCCCCCGTCGGGGATGGTTACGCTGCCCAGGATCGAACTCATGAAGGCCAGCACGCCGCTGCCCTCGCGCACCTGGCCGACCAGGCGGCGGGCCACGCGGATGGGCGACACGGCATTGGTCATGAACAGGTCGCCGATGTCCTTGTTTTGAACCGTCTCCAGGTCTTGCGGCAGGGGGCCCATGACGCCCGCATTGACGAATACCAGGTCGAACACCTGGCCTTGCAGGCGTTGTTTCAGCCCATCGAGTTGGGCGGTGTCGTTCATTTCCAGCTGTTCGATGCGCACGCCGGGCACGTCCGCCAGGGCACCGGGTTGCTGTGGGTTGCGCACGGTGGCAGTGATGTTCCAGCCGTCTTCGTTCAGGCGTTGCACCAGGCCCAGGCCAAGCCCGCGCGAGGCGCCGATGATAAGTGCGGTTTTTGCATTAGCCATGTGAACGCGCTCCGTGGTCGGTGAAAGAGAAAGGTATTTGAGAATAATCCACAGCGGCACTCACTGCCTTGCCGATGACTGTATAAAAAACGATCAACTGCGCCGGGGCCTTGCCCGGCCGGGCGCTTCGCCTGTTGGCGCACGGGTTATCCACAAGCTGATCCACAGTTATTGTGTGCAAGCCTACGATCTTGCAGGCAGCCCCGCCTGGCCGCGTGTTGGGGATAACTCGTGAGCTTTCAGCAGTTTGCGGCTGTCATCAAACAGTGATCAAAATATGATCAAAGCTCTGGAGGCCATGAAAACAGTAGCTTGCAAGCGACTGCCCCAAGCTTATCCACAGGCGGGCCCACAGTTGTTGTGGGCAATGTTCAGCATGCTTCGAGCAGGATGCGCCCGCGGCTCAGGTCGGCCAGTTGCTGCTGCAGTGGCGCCCTGTGGGCATCACCAAGCGCGATCAGCAGGTCTACGCCATTGGCGGTGAACTGTTCATTCAGTACCAGGCCGTCCACCTCCGCCAGGCGCAGTTTAACCAACGCGAGTTCGCTGAAACTGCAACTGCAGGTGAATTCGCTGCGCTGCACCAGCAGCCGCTTGGGTGCCTGTTGCAGGCACTTGTTGGCGCCGCCGCCATAGGCCCTCGCAAGGCCGCCGGTACCCAGCTGGATACCGCCGTACCAGCGGATCACCAGCACTACGACCTGGTCGCAGTCCTGCGCTTCGATGGCTGCCAGGATCGGCCGGCCTGCGGTGCCGCCGGGTTCGCCGTCATCGTTGCTGCGGTACTGCCCGCCGAGCTTCCAGGCCCAGCAGTTGTGGGTGGCGGCAAGGTCGCTGTGGCGTTCGATAAAGCTCATCGCATCGGCGGCACTGTTGATCGGCCCGGCGAGGGTGATGAAGCGGCTCTTGCGGATGTCCTCGCGGTATTCGCAGAGGTCGAGCAGGGTAGAAGGCATAAATGACGGTTACACAGCGGGCTTGATGCCGCAGCCCTTCAGAATGATGTGGATAAGGTTGTTGCTTGCGTCTTCCATGTCCTGCTTGGTCAGGCGGCTGCGGCCGGTAACCTGGCAGATCTGGGTAGCGAAGTCGGCGTAGTGCTGGGTGCTGCCCCAAAGCAGGAAGATCAGGTGCACCGGGTCGACCGGGTCCATCTTGCCGGCTTCGATCCAGGCCTGGAACACGGCAGCCCGGCCGCGGAACCACTCGCGGTAGTCAGCACTGAAATATTCGGTCAGGCAGGTGCCACCGCTGATTACTTCCATGGCGAAAATCCGCGAGGCCTGCGGGTTGCGGCGCGAGAACTCCATCTTGGTGCGGATGTACTGGCTCAGCGCTTCACCGGGGTCGTCCTCGACGCTCAAGGCGTTGAAGGTACTGTCCCACAACTCGATGATGTTGCTGAGCACGGCAATGTACAGGCCCAGCTTGTTGGTGAAGTAGTAGTGCAGGTTGGCCTTGGGCAATTCCGCCTTCAGGGCGATGGTGTTCATGCTGGTGCCCTTGAACCCATGGCGAGCGAACTCGTCCTCGGCGGCCTGGATAATGGCCTGTTCGTTTTTCTGGCGGATGCGGCCCGCGGGCTTGCCCGAGGCGGAGAGGCGGTGCGCAGGGACTTCTAGGGTCATGGACGATTCCGTACGGGTCAGTGGCTGCGGCTGTCGGACAAGATTACCTGCCTGCGCCGAAGTGACAAGCGTTTGCGGCACAGACTGGCATCAACGTGTCGCAGCCAGGCTGTCGAGGAAGCTTTCCAGTACCAGGTTGGGCCGCCGGCCCTTGCGCGTTACCCAGCTCAGGCTCAGGTCATAGAAGCGCTGTTGGGGCTTGAGGGCGCGCAAGCGGCCTTGCTGCACCCAAAATGTGGCGTAGTGGTCGGGCAGGTAGCCAATGTAGCGCCCGGTGAGGATGAGAAACGCCATGCCTTCGCGGTCCGAAGCACTCGCCGTGCAGTTCAGCGCCTGGTAATGGGCCTGGATGTCGGCGGGCAGGCGGAATGTGGGGGTGATGGCTTCCTGGCTGTTGAGGCGGTCGTCGTCGACCTGCTGGTCATCGGCATAGAACAGTGGGTGGCCGACCGCGCAGTACAACAGCGAGCGTTCGCTGTACAGCGGCTGGTACTCAAGGCCCGACAGCGGGCTGGTCTGAGGTACCACACCAACATGCAGGCTGCCGTCGAGCACGCCGTGTTCGACCTGGCTGGGGGCGATCATGCGGATCTGGATACGCACATCGGGCCCGCGGTCCTTGAGTTCGGCCAGGGCATGGGTGATGCGCATGTGCGGCAGGGTGACCAGGTTGTCGGTCAGGCCAATGTTCAACTCGCCACGCAAGTGCTGGTGCAGGCCGTTGACCTCGGTGCGAAAGCTTTCCAGTGCGCTGAGCAGTTGCAGTGCCGAATGGTAGACCTCGCGGCCTTCCTCGGTCAGCGAGAAACCGGCGCGGCCACGCTGGCACAGGCGTAGGCCAAGGCGTTGCTCCAGGTCGTTCATTTGCTGGCTGATGGCCGAGCGGCCAATGCCCAGCACGTTCTCGGCGGCCGAAAAGCCACCGCACTCGACCACGCTGCGGTAGATCTTCAGCAGGCGGATGTCGAAATCGCTGACTTGGGCGAGTGGATCGGGGCGTCGGCTCATCAGTTTAGTCACGGCCTGTCTGAAGATTAGAAATGTTGGCTTTTTCAGACTTTATCGCCGTGCCAATTTAGCTGCAACAACATACATCGTTGCCTAATCGTCTTCCGAGGAACCGCCGATGAACATGCCCGAAACCGCTCCCGCCGGTATCGCCAGCCAGCTCAAGCTGGATGCCCACTGGATGCCTTACACCGCCAACCGCAACTTCCACCGCGACCCACGGTTGATCGTGGCGGCCGAAGGCAACTACCTGGTCGATGACCAGGGGCGCAAGATCTTTGATGCGCTGTCTGGCCTGTGGACCTGCGGCGCCGGGCACACCCGCAAGGAAATCACCGATGCGGTGACCCGTCAGCTGGGTACCCTGGACTATTCCCCGGCGTTCCAGTTTGGCCATCCGCTGTCGTTCCAGCTGGCGGAAAAGATTGCCGATCTGGTTCCAGGCGATCTGAACCACGTCTTTTATACCAACTCCGGTTCCGAGTGCGCCGATACCGCGCTGAAGATGGTGCGTGCCTATTGGCGCCTGAAAGGCCAGGCGACCAAGACCAAGATCATCGGCCGTGCCCGCGGCTACCATGGCGTGAACATCGCCGGTACCAGCCTGGGTGGCGTGAACGGTAACCGCAAGATGTTCGGCCAGTTGCTGGATGTCGACCACCTGCCTCACACCGTGCTGCCGGTGAACGCCTTCTCCAAGGGCATGCCGGAGGAGGGCGGTATTGCCCTGGCTGACGAAATGCTCAAGCTGATCGAGCTGCACGATGCCTCCAACATCGCTGCGGTGATCGTCGAGCCGCTGGCGGGGTCTGCCGGTGTACTGCCGCCGCCTAAGGGTTACCTGAAGCGCCTGCGTGAAATCTGCACCCAGCACAACATCCTGCTGATCTTCGACGAAGTGATCACCGGCTTTGGCCGCATGGGCGCGATGACCGGTGCTGAAGCCTTCGGCGTCACCCCGGACCTGATGTGCATCGCCAAGCAGGTAACCAACGGCGCCATCCCGATGGGCGCGGTGATAGCCAGCAGTGAGATCTACCACACCTTCATGAACCAGCCGACGCCGGAATACGCCGTGGAATTCCCGCACGGCTACACCTATTCGGCCCACCCGGTGGCCTGCGCCGCCGGTATCGCCGCGCTGAACCTGCTGCAGAAGGAAAACCTGGTGCAGTCCGCCGCCGAGCTGGCGCCGCACTTCGAGAAGCTGCTGCACGGCGTGAAGGGCACCAAGAACGTTGTCGATATCCGTAACTATGGCCTGGCCGGCGCCATCCAGATCGCCGCCCGTGACGGTGATGCCATCGTCCGCCCGTACGAAGTGGCGATGAAATTGTGGAAGGCAGGCTTCTATGTACGCTTCGGTGGCGACACCCTGCAGTTCGGCCCAACGTTCAACACCACGCCGCAGGAACTGGATCGCTTGTTCGACGCCGTCGGCGAAAACCTGAACCTGATCGACTGATCTTTCCGATTTCGATGCCAGGCGCGCGCATGTATAGATAGCGCGCCTGCCTCTACCTTCTATATCCGGAGTTTTGCATGAGCATTGTTCAGCACCTGATCCATGGCGAGCTGGTTTGCAAAGGTGAGCGCACCGCCGATGTCTTCAACCCGTCCACCGGCCAGGCTGTACGCAAGGTTGAGCTGGCCAGTCGCGCGACCGTGCAGGAAGCGATCGACTCCGCCAAGGCGGCCTTCCCGGCCTGGCGCAACACCCCACCGGCCAAGCGCGCCCAGGTAATGTTCCGCTTCAAGCAACTGCTGGAGCAGAACGAAGCCAAGATTTCGCAGATGATCAGCGAAGAGCATGGCAAGACCTTGGAAGACGCAGCCGGCGAACTGAAGCGCGGCATCGAGAACGTCGAGTTCGCCTGCGCAGCGCCAGAAGTATTGAAAGGCGAGTACAGCCGCAACGTCGGCCCGAACATCGATGCCTGGTCCGACTTCCAGCCGCTGGGCGTGGTCGCTGGCATTACCCCGTTCAACTTCCCGGCCATGGTGCCGCTGTGGATGTATCCACTGGCCATCGCCTGCGGCAACGCTTTCATCCTCAAGCCTTCCGAGCGTGACCCCAGCTCGACCCTGTACATCGCCCAGCTGCTGCTGGAAGCCGGCCTGCCGAAAGGCATTCTGAACGTGGTGCACGGTGACAAGGAAGCGGTGGATGCACTGATTGAAGCGCCAGAAGTAAAAGCACTGAGCTTTGTCGGTTCAACGCCGATCGCCGAGTACATCTATGCCGAAGGCACCAAGCGTGGCAAGCGCGTGCAAGCCTTGGGTGGCGCGAAGAACCACGCGGTACTGATGCCGGATGCCGACCTGGACAATGCCGTCAGCGCACTGATGGGCGCGGCCTACGGTTCGTGCGGCGAGCGCTGCATGGCCATTTCGGTGGCGGTATGCGTGGGTGACCAGGTGGCCGATGCCCTGATTGCCAAGCTGGAACCGCAGATCAAGGCACTGAAGATTGGTGCCGGCACTTCGTGCGGCCTGGACATGGGCCCGCTGGTAACGGCTGCTGCCCGTGACAAGGTAGTGGGTTACATCGATGACGGTGTTGCTGCTGGCGCCAAGCTGGTGGTGGATGGCCGCGGCTTCCGTGTGGCCGGTAATGAAGATGGCTACTTCGTGGGTGGCACCCTGTTCGACAAGGTGACCCCGGAGATGCGTATCTATAAAGAAGAGATCTTCGGCCCGGTGCTGTGCGTGGTGCGTGTGAACAGCCTGGAGCAGGCCATGCAGCTGATCAATGATCACGAGTATGGCAACGGTACCTGCATCTTCACCCGTGACGGTGAAGCGGCGCGCCTGTTCTGCGACGAGATCGAAGTGGGCATGGTAGGTGTGAACGTGCCGCTGCCGGTGCCGGTGGCTTATCACAGCTTTGGTGGCTGGAAGCGTTCGCTGTTCGGTGACCTGCATGCCTATGGCCCGGACGGGGTGCGCTTCTATACCCGTCGCAAGGCGATTACCCAGCGCTGGCCGCAGCGTGCCAGCCATGAAGCGTCGCAGTTTGCATTCCCTAGCCTTTAAGGCAGGTAACTAAAAGCGGGGAGGCCGAAAGGCCTCCCCGCTTTGTTTTTGGGGGTGTTCGCCTTGGGGATTCAGCAGTGTTCGGCTTGGGTCTTTCAGCGCCTGTGAGATCGAGCGCCGCCCGCGCGGCGCTCGATCTCATAGGCGCAGAAGGTGTTGTGGCGGGCACCTGTTAGCCTTTCTAGGGTATTTCCCGCTTATATTTCAGTTTCTTGAAATTAAAGGTTGACGCCCTTCCGAATCCCCTTATAATGCGCCCCACTTCCAGCGACATCGGAACGACAAACTCCTTGAGATTCAATGAGTTAGATAGTTAAGGTGCTGCTGAAAGGGCTACGATCGAAAGATCGCAAGCGGTTGAAATGGTGGTTGACAGCGCTTCTAAACGCTGTATGATTCACCTCCCGCTACGAGAGATCGCAGCGAGTTAAGTGTTTGAAGCTAAACGAGTTTCTCGGAAAAA
>NZ_SSOI01000019.1:0-2015 GCF_029873175.1 Pseudomonas sp. BN505 | reverse complement strand
CCGAGGGCATCGATTTCGGCGAGCAGGTTGCCCTTGTCGTCGTAGCGCGCCTGCCAGGTGCTGCCATCCGGGTAGCTGACTTTGGTCACCAGCGTAGTCAGGTGGTGGTACTCGTACTGGATCTTGCGCCCCAGTGGATCGGTTTCTTCCAGCAGGCGGGCGTATTCATCGTACTTGAAGGCGAGCCGGTTGCCCTGCTCATCCAGCTCGATGGTGTAACGCTCGCCACCGTAGTCGCGGCTGGCGACCACGCGGTGGTCGGCGTTGTACTGCACTTGCAGCTCACGGCTTGCCGCCCTGGGTTTGCCAACGGTAGTGGCAGCCCAGCCCCAGCGCGTCGCTGTGGGTCACCATCAGGCCGTCGGCGTAGCTGAAGCTGCGCACGGTGTCGCCGTTGCAGTTGATCACCGCGCTCAGCTGGCCGTGAGCGCTCTCACTAAATTCAAAGCCGAATGTTAATGCTCGATACTATGTTCCCGATTTTGTGAAGCCCGCCCGCCATTATGCGCCCCAGCAACAGCGCTCAACCATCAAACCTTCTGATAAAATAGTTATATTTTTCTGAAGAATTGAGAAGTTCAGCTGTTTTATTTTCAAGCTCTTCTGCACTATCATCATCCGTAACGGTGACAAAGAGAATTGGCTCCTGAATCTTGAAGGATGCGAAGAAACCTTCCCTCCGCAGAGAACTTAAAATATTGACCATGAGTGAGTGCAGCTTTTCTTTAAAACGTGAGATATCGCTTCGATCACTTGCCTCTCTCAGGTCCTTACAAACATCTTTGAAATACTCCCCCTTCCACCCCTCGTATTTCCATTCCGAAGAAGCCCACTTATAGTAGGGCATCAGCTCTCCACGCTCCTCTTCGCCTTCCCCCTCAAGTTTCTCCTCGAGTGCCTCAACGGAATTAACCGCGACCGCCATGGTCATAGCGCTACTATCCGTATAAAGCGCGCAAGCGTAGAACTGCTCATCCGGATGTTCCGCACTCAAATCTTGCAGAGCTTTCGTAACTAAGGTTAAAGCTGTGCTCTCTAATGCATGCCAATTCATTGCGCTCTCCTGTTCATCCACCAAAAACTTCTACACCAATTTTTTGCAACTCGCCTTTCATGGCAGCAACAGCTTTACTAAAAGACATATCTTGCGCCATGATTACTTTATCTGCAGCCTCCAGCTTACTAGCTACCATTCTTGCATTTGCAATGGTGTGGCCTTGGTTTTCAGCCCACATCATCGCAGATGTATCATGTACGGGATCAATCTTATACTTCGAGAGAACAGCCCTACTACGCTCAAGCGCCTTCTGCATTGCAGGAGAGCGGGCGAACTCACCTTTGAATACTATGTGGTGAGCATGAGGTCTCTCCATGGTAACTGGTGGGCGAGTACCCGTCCTGCTCGAGTAATAAGCGCCCCAGTCCTTGTCAGCACAAAGCCCCCATGGATCTACCCAACTGATGGGGTTGCTAGCGTAGCCGTAAAAATTGCAACCACCTAATATACCGATGGGATCTTGGCTATTGAAACGGCCTATTTCAGGGTCGTAGTACCTGAAAGTATTATATTGCAGTCCAGTTTCATTATCTGAGTACTGCCCCTGGAAGCGTAAATTTTGTTCGACATCATCGACAACCAATTGCTCTATCGAACCCCAAGACCGATACGTCGCCTGCCAAACGATCTGCCCGTCACTGTCCGTCAGTTCCAGCGGCGTACCAATCTGATCCGTATGGAAGTAGTAAACCTTCTGCCCTTCTCCTTCAACCTGATCAACCCGCGCCAACGGCGCATAGCTACCCGGCTCGTACAGGTACAAGATGCTCTGCCCAGGCGTCTCCTCACGCAGCATCCTCAGCCCCTGCCAGAGGAAGCGCTTCTGTTCGAGTTCGCCGTTGATTTCCGCCTGCTTGGCCACCCGCCGCCCAAGGCTGTCGTACCGATACTCACCTTGGCTTTCGAGCTTGCCGTTAACCAACGTCTCGGCCCGCACCAGCCGGTTCTCACAGTCATA
>NZ_SSOI01000018.1:0-2736 GCF_029873175.1 Pseudomonas sp. BN505 | reverse complement strand
GTGATCCGTCCGGTCGCCTTTGCGGGCCACCGCCGCACCTTCGATCAGGAAATGCCCGGCCCCACTCTCTATCACCGCGCCACAGATTGTCCGGTCACCTACCCTGGCGACCGGCCTGCCGTTAAACGTATACGTAGCGCTGCCGCTCTCGACCTGGTTTACCCCATGCAGCGGACAGTTGTGTTGGTGGCCTACAAGTACAACCGGATTCATAGGGCTTCTCCTTCAGACGGTGCAGTACGGGATTCGCGATCTATGTCCTCCGGCCAATGAACCTTCGGCGCCAGGCAATGCATGTGGCTCAAGCCATCGTCATCGTTCCAGTCGCGGGGTGGGTGCACGAACTTTGGCAAAGCTTCGGGGCCTTGCTGCATGAACAGCCGGGCGATGGCCCAGTAGGCTTCACCCTTGTATAGGTTGGAGGCGAACTCCACGCGATCGATGACTTCGTTGGTTTCCGGGTTGCGGACAGACAGCTTGACGTTTTCGATAAGGCCGCCGTGGCCGGGAGCGTAGATCCGGTGGACCTCGGCGGTTACGTCGTCCCAGTTGTAGGCGACAGGTTTTACACCCCAGTGCTTACGGCTCAATAAGTAAATGTAGTGGTATCGGTATTGATACAAATAGATTTTGCGCCGCAGACGATTGAAGCGGATTGGTTCGTCTCTTGGAAGGACTAAATCCAACTTAGCAAATGGAACAATAGCCCAAAGTGAAAGAATGGGAATCAAAAACCCAAGGATATTCGTCAACCAATCATGAGACCAACCGTCAACCAATAAACCCCAATATATCCATACCATCAAACCAACCTGGAACATTAGTATTGGAATACTAATCAAAGCCATAACACCACGCAAAATTATACTAGCTCGAGGCAGCTCTAGATATACATCATCAATATGATTTGGCGATGGCCTTATATCCTCTATACCAGAACGGGGTGACGGCCCTTCGTCAACGGGCGGAAGGTCGTAGCTCCAGCCTAACGCCCGCTCCCAGAACGCTTTTGGTGGACGCTCAATCATTTTGCCCCCGACCACATACTTCGACATAGGCACTATCAATATTTCGGTCTGGCCAATACATCAGCAGTAATGTAGCTGCAACTATGGAATCACTCCCTATGGTTGGCATAAGCTCTACAACTCCGGACATCTCCAGACTAACGGTCTCCCCCTCACCGACTCCAGCGACATGCATTCTTTTGTCGAAACCAAAACCGCGCTTATAGTCGGGCAGCCGCGGCGCTGCGAACCCTGAAAAGCTTACAGATTTGGTTATAGGGTCTACAGATGAAGCATGAAACTCGTCAGTAAAAATGAGCTCCCCGCCCGTGAACGCCGGAAACTCCCCATCTCCATAGCGATGTACTATCAAGTTCCAACGATAAGATGAGGCCTCCTCTCTATATCTGGGTAAAATTATTTGAAATTTCAGTTTTTGCTCTCTTTCCAGCCCGACCAGCCCTCCTATCCGTGGCGTTGTAGGATCGGTTATGAGGCTTGATTCAAAATGCAACGTAGCCTTTACACCCAACGTGGCAGCATTGAGCTCTGCAAACGCGATATCTGCATATTCAGGAGTTTTCCAATGAACCATTGGCACCTCATCTGCCTTTCCAAAGCAGCATCGCCTTGCCCAACGCTCTAACGAGGAAGATTCGTTTTTTTCAGCATGCTTGCTCAGCACGTACGCTGCTAGCGTCAACACCACAGCCAGACCTAACGGCCCAAACAGAGACGATTTAAAAACTGCCAGCGCAAAGGCTGCAGAACTAGAACCATAAAGCGCTGCCGCCAGTCTATGCTGCGCTTTCGCCACACTATCTCCACCAGCCTTAGCCCGTTGACTAGCAGCGACAGCCTGAACGGTGTCAAAGACACCAGCAACCGAACTTATAAAAGCACCAAGTTTTATGAAGACCTCTCCAGTAGCTCCGACGCCTCTAGTCCAAGGTATGTTTACATGGGTAACGCCAGACCTTAGGATTAGTCCAATCAACTCGATTTGCCCCCCAAGCACTCCCAGCGTTGAGCCTTGCAATGCCAACTGTACTTCATGGGCCTTCGGCCCAATCTCCGCCTCCGCCTTTTGCTGATTCCTGGTCAAGCTGTCGTGCTGCAAGTACAACCCACCTATCGCCAGCAGCAACTCCCAACTGCCTGCCACTCCACGCAAGCCGCTAAAGCCGGTTCGCACCAACTGTGCCGCCTGCTGCGAAGTAATACGCATGCCCTGCAACACCTTTCGCGCATTCGACTCGAGCGTCCCCGCCGCTACCGAGACATCCACCAAGGTACGCTGCGCCAAGCTGCTTACCTGAGTTACCTTCATGCTGGCTTCCTCAAACAACCGACCATGCACGTCCGCCGCAGTACCCTCGACCCACACCGACACACTGATCATGGTGTTGGTAAACCGCGGATCCAGCACTGCCAGGCTCATCAGCCCGTGCTGAATGATCGGCCGCACCTTGTTCCAGGCCTTGGTCGAATGAATGTCGATGTCATCAATGTTGCGATGCATCCGATCCCGTGCCTCGGCGATCGAGGCGTTGGCCTTGTGCTGTAATTCGCGTAAATGAGCACTCTGCAGGGCGTAGTACTCGCCCAGCTTCATCTTCACTTCCAGCTCGATCAGGTGCACGCCGTTGTAAAGGAACTGGGTTGCACTGTTCAGGTGCCGCACAGCAGTCTGAATGCCAGGGGGCAAATTGGGCGACAACCGTTGGCT
>NZ_SSOI01000017.1:0-2079 GCF_029873175.1 Pseudomonas sp. BN505 | reverse complement strand
TATGACTGTGAGAACCGGCTGGTGCGGGCCGAGACGTTGGTTAACGGCAAGCTCGAAAGCCAAGGTGAGTATCGGTACGACAGCCTTGGGCGGCGGGTGGCCAAGCAGGCGGAAATCAACGGCGAACTCGAACAGAAGCGCTTCCTCTGGCAGGGGCTGAGGATGCTGCGTGAGGAGACGCCTGGGCAGAGCATCTTGTACCTGTACGAGCCGGGAAGCTATGCGCCGTTGGCGCGGGTCGATCAGGTGGAAGGGGAAGGGCGGAAGGTCTATTACTTCCATACGGACCAGATTGGTACCCCGTTGGAGCTGACCGATAGCGAGGGTGAGATTGTTTGGCAGGCTACTTACCGTTCTTGGGGGGCTGTAGAGCAGCTGGCTGTTAATGAACTTGAGCAAAGTCTACGGTTTCAAGGGCAGTATTTTGATAGTGAGTCCAATCTTAATTATAATACTTTTCGTTATTATAACCCTGAAATTGGGAGGTTCATTACTCAGGATCCAATTGGGCTGGAAGGCGGTAGTAACCTTTATCAATATGCGCCGGAACCAAATGGGTGGGTTGATCCGCTAGGCCTAACTTGTGGCAAGCTGAATGATAAGGTTATTGCCGAGGCGAACCAGGTTGCAGCTCCTGGAGGGAATATTACAGCGCAGCAAGCTGCCATTTTGAAAGGTAACCTACCAGTGGTGCAACGCCGTAGTGTCTTCCAAAATCAAGTGGCGCGAAAAGAATTTGTGAGAGATCAAGATTACTTGATGAGGCAGTGGGAGGCTCATACGGGACGAGTGTGGCCAGAAGGGGCTACGCCGCATCATATTATTCCGCTAGAGAGTGGTGGGGCGAATAAATGGTGGAATTTAATGCCTACGAGAGGTAAGCTCCCTAATCACTCCCTGCCTGGAATACCTGGGCCTCATGCTGCAGGCGGTGTATTGAGAACCACAATCCAACAGAGCAGGAAGGCCTTGCCGCCGGGTACTATAACAGATATGAGAATTTAAAATGCTGGATTTCGAAAAGCTAACTGATGAAATTGGCCGTGCAAACTTTTTTTCTAAGATGGGGGGTGTGCCTGATAAAGTTGAAAATATTATATATATAGAGAGCGTATTTAGGGTTTTTATTGAGCCGGTTGAGTCTGAGTTTCTCGGTGCTTATGAAGATCTTGAGTGGTTACCGACCACTCCCACCCAAGATGATCCGTTCAAGTCATTTCCGAAGCCTCCTAAGGATCTGGTTGATCTTAGGCTTAGAGTAAGTAAGGCTGTAATGCAGTCGGTAAAGAAGGTTCCCAAAGATAAATTTTTGTCGGGTGCGCATGATTTTAGTTTGGCTGCTAGAAATGCGGCTTGTTTTGCGTTTCGACAGTATGTCTCTGAGTGCTATTATGGGGAAGAAAGTGCCTGGTTGAGGATAGTTGAATTATATTTTTCCGGTAGGTGGCCCGTTGGATACTCAAAAAATAAATTAATTGTTATCTAGATTGGTTTTTGTGGCAGGTATTTATAATAGTTGCTTTAGGTTGCTGGTAATGGGGTGGGCAAAGTTTTTAATGTACTAAAGGAGGTATGATATAGTGGTATGCTGTTGTGGTTGTATTTGTGTTGCTAATTTTTGATGATTCGTTCGACGTAGTCCTACACGGCTGAAAACGAATTATTTGGCTAGTCAATATTATGAGCTAGAGGCGGGTTTCTATTTAGCAATGCCCGGCAGGACTTCGCTTACGACGATACCAGCTGGCTGCTGAGCATTCAGTGCTAGCCGACGGCAGCGGACACCTGCACCAGCTGAACCTGGACGGTCAGGTGATCAGCGACATGGAGCGCGATGACCTGCACCGCGAGGTGTACCGCACGCAGGGCAAGCTCACCAGTTGCTTCGGTTATGACGCCATGGGGCGCAAGGCATGGCAGTTTGCGTCGACCTTGCCGGCCGACAAGCTCTCGCAAGTGCACAACACCGGTGTGAATACGTCGCTGCTGGTCGAGCACGCCTACAACCCGATTCATCGCCGTTACCAGTACGACCCAGCCGGTGAACTGGTGCGCACCCTCGACAAGCTGCGTGGCGAG
>NZ_SSOI01000016.1:0-3350 GCF_029873175.1 Pseudomonas sp. BN505 | reverse complement strand
CTGGACGACGCCACCATCGCCAAGTTCCAGCGCGAGCTGTCGGCCATGGGCTACAAGCACCAGTTCATCACCCTGGCGGGCATCCACAACATGTGGCACGGCATGTTCAACCTGGCGCACGACTACGCCCGCAACGACATGACCGCCTACGTGAAGCTGCAAGAGCAGGAATTCGCTGACGCCAGCAAGGGCTACACCTTCGTGGCGCACCAACAGGAAGTGGGCACCGGTTACTTCGATGACATGACCACCGTGATCCAGGGTGGCGCATCGTCGGTGACTGCGCTGACCGGCTCGACCGAGGAAGAGCAGTTCCACTGATAGTGGCTTGCCGCTGAAGAAAGGCCCAGGGCTGCGAAAGCCCTGGGCTTCTTTCATGCATGATTCGAATACGCGCTGCCAAAACTCCGGGCGAACTCTAAGCGCGGAATCCACCATCGATTGGTACCGCCACACCAGTTACATAAGAAGCCGCCTCCGAGCTAAGCCAGTACACAAGCTCAGCAACCTCATGGGCTTCACAGACTCGCCGCATAGGCTGCGAGGCACACACCGAATCAAATTTGCTCCCCAGTACATGCTTCGCCAATGGCGTTGATACAAACCCCGGACACACGGCATTGACCCGGACGCCATAAGGGGCATATTCCTTTGCAACGGCTCTGGTAATTCCAACTAGCGCGTGCTTGCTGGCAGTGTATACAGAGCCACCCGTGACACTGGCATTCAGACCCGCTAGCGAGGCGACGTTGACAATGGTGCCATGTCCCGCCTCACGCATTGCAGGCAACACCGCCTTCATGCATTGCCATGGCGCACGTACATTCGTGGACATGACATCATCGAAATCAGCCTCGGGATAGTCCTCGGTCATCGTGAATGATCGACCGTCAATACCGATGCTGTTGACGAGACAATTTATGGGTGGGTGATCGAGAGCCAGTTGCTTAAAAAGGTCGGTCAACTCGGTAGGGCTACGCAAATCGACCGAGTACGAATGCGCACACGCCATCTCCCTGTTGATACCCTCACACACACGAAGGTTCCGAACATGATCACGTCCGCACACAATGACTGTGTATTGCTCTCTGGCAAATTTCCATGCACACGCCTCTCCGATACCGGAATTGCCACCAGTAATAACAACAACCTTGCTCATGCCTTCAAGTCCCTTCTGTCAGTAATCAAGCCTTCCACGTCGTAGGAAGAGACAGGTCAGGCCAAAAATCACACCCGCGCAACCAAAAACCGTCCAGGTAACACTGAAGCCAAGGCCAGCCAGCATCGGCACAGCCAAGATTACGCATAGCACTCGTGCCGCAGCCTGAATTACAGGTATCAAGGAAAACAAAAACCCTTGTCGCGACACCGGCGCTCGCTGGGCAATCAAGGTCGCCATGTAGGTGATACCGATGATCTCTCCCAAGGTCCAGATCACCACTAACAATAGTATTGCGGGCCAAGTATCGACCAAGGCATAGGCGCCGAAACCAATGCCGTAGCAGATCGCCGCCAGCGCCATGTTAGCCATGGCAGACCAACGCCGGCTCAAGGCAATCAGCGGTCGAGTTAGGACAATAACCAGTAACCCATTAACAATTCCTGCCACTCCAAAAAGATGAGCCGCATCACTCACCCCCAATGCTTCTAACCAGAGAGGGAACTGGTATTCGCGCTGACCATCAAGCAGGGACAATACGAAAAACATCACACCCGCCAATATCACCACCGCGGGTATCGGCACATCCTTTGCCTTAAGCGGCGTATCCTTAGCATCGAGATGACTTCCGGTTAGCGGCAGAGCCAAGGCAGCGCTCGTCACCAGGCAAACTAGACTAATCGCTGCGGTAAACCACAAGAGATACTGGCTTTGCCAACTAAGAAGAACACCCCCTACGACGAACAGCAGGACACCACCTGCATTACTGGCTAGATGAAGATAGGCAAAGGCCCCCACCTGATCGTCTGACGGTGCAGCCCGGGCGGTCATCACGCTGAAAAGCGGTGTGATGGCGCCCGCACTGAACATAAAAAGCAAATCATGCCGATTGCGATGGGTAAGATCGGCAGCAGACTGCCCAACAGCGCGAGCAGCGCCGTCGACGAACAGCCCAACAGAAGAAGTCGACTGCCCACACGACCTGGCAGTTGTCCACCCAGCAGGTTTCCGGCCAAATAGCTGATGATCATCAGCGACACCGTAGTCGCCAGTTCAGCATCTGCCAAAGCAAAGTGCCGATTCATAAATAACGCCGCAAACGACCCGACCCCGTTGGCCAGGACAAACAGCAACTTGAGCAATGCCACCTTATGCATTAGCGGGCTCATTCGCTTAATGCCGTGGCTTACGGCGCTACCCATGAGGACCGAGGCACAACGTCGTGCCGTCCTTGAACCTTGAAATCCAGCGACGCTCGCTACCAACTCGTTTATCAGTCTCAAGCCCCAGATAGGAGCATGAGCACATATTCATGAAAACATGCCCATCTTGGTCGCGCAGGCGGTTGGATGGACAGTGAACCACACTGCGATCTGTCAGGCCAGATTCTTGGGCGAGCTCCCAAGACGCGTTACCCAACTCAATAGTGCGGGCGGTATTGATGAACAGGTTTCTTTGCTCGAACATTAGCACCCCCATAAGCATGCACGCATACTTTTATGACAAAGAAAAAGGAAACTTCCTACAACAACCAATACAAACTATTACTTTCTAATCCTCAACAAGCCTTACCTCGAGTACAATACCAGCATCATTCAACCACGAAGGTCAACCCCAAAACAAAACCATATCATTTAGACGCGCAAAAACTCATGCCCCAGGTGATTTCCAATGAAAATATCAAACACCCCCTACCTCGAAATCACCAAGAAAAGGGCAAACTCCAACCACAATCACTCAGAAACTATTTGTTGCACTTAGCGTTGACTACCCACCCAAAGCTTCTCCCCAACCTTGAAATTAGTTGATTATTTTCACCCAACTTTTCCCCCACATGATCTGGTGCGAAACCGCCAAGCCAGACCTGGACGACGCCACCATCGCCAAGTTCCAGCGCGAGCTGTCGGCCATGGGCTACAAGCACCAGTTCATCACCCTGGCGGGCATCCACAACATGTGGCACGGCATGTTCAACCTGGCGCACGACTACGCCCGCAACGACATGACCGCCTACGTGAAGCTGCAAGAGCAGGAATTCGCTGACGCCAGCAAGGGCTACACCTTCGTGGCGCACCAACAGGAAGTGGGCACCGGTTACTTCGATGACATGACCACCGTGATCCAGGGTGGCGCATCGTCGGTGACTGCGCTGACCGGCTCGACCGAGGAAGAGCAGTTCCACTGATAGTGG